>NZ_JBAMDC010000679.1:0-1918 GCF_036961605.1 Streptomyces sp. KLMMK | reverse complement strand
GCGAGTGCGCCGCCGGCAGGTCGATGAACCGTACGGGCACTCCGTGCGCCAGGGCCCAGCGGATCGCCACCCACTCCGGGGAGAACCCGGCGAGCGGCCAGAACGCGGCGCGGCCCGGGTCGTCCACCGCGTGGGCCAGCAGGGCGACGGGCGGGCGCATGCCCTCGTCGGCCGCGAGGGAGACGATCGCATCGGCCTCGGGCGGCCCCTCGATGAGGACGGCCGCGGGCCGGCACTGCTCCAGGGCCGCCCGTACCGCCCGCGCGGAGCCGGGGCCGTGGTGGCGGATGCCCAGCAGGGCGGGGCCGGTGCCGCTCACGCCGAGACCTCCCGGCAGGCGCGGTAGAAGTCCTTCCAGCCGTCGCGCTCGCGGACGACCGTCTCCAGGTACTCCTGCCAGACGAGGCGGTCGGCGGCCGGGTCGCGGACGACCGCGCCGAGGATGCCGGCGGCCACGTCGCCCGCGCGCAGCACGCCGTCGCCGAAGTGGGCGGCGAGGGCGAGGCCGCCGGTGACCACGGAGATCGCCTCGGCCGTGGAGAGCGTGCCCGAGGGCGACTTGACCTTGGTGCGGCCGTCGGTGGTGACGCCGTCGCGCAGCTCGCGGAAGACCGTGACGACGCGCCGGATCTCGTCGGTGCCGTCGGGCACGGACGGCAGGTCGAGGGAGCGGCCGATCTGGTCGACGCGCCGGGAGACGATGTCGACCTCGTCCTCGGGGGTGGCGGGCAGGGGCAGGACGACGGTGTTGAAGCGGCGGCGCAGCGCGCTGGAGAGGTCGTTGACGCCGCGGTCGCGGTCGTTGGCGGTGGCGATCAGGTTGAAGCCGCGGACGGCCTGCACCTCCTCGCCGAGCTCGGGGACGGGCAGGGTCTTCTCGGAGAGGATGGTGATCAGGGTGTCCTGGACGTCGGCGGGGATGCGGGTGAGCTCCTCGACGCGGGCGGTCATGCCCTGGGCCATGGCCCGCATGACGGGGCCGGGCACGAGCGCCTCGCGGCTGGGGCCGTGGGCGAGGAGCCGGGCGTAGTCCCACCCGTAGCGGATGGCCTCTTCCGGGGTGCCGGCCGTGCCCTGGACGAGCAGCGTGGAGTCGCCGCTGACGGCGGCGGCCAAGTGCTCGGAGACCCAGGTCTTGGCGGTGCCGGGGACGCCGAGCAGGAGCAGGGCGCGGTCGGTGGCGAGCGTGGTGACGGCCACCTCGACGACGCGGCGCGGGCCCACGTACTTGGGCGTGATCACGGTGCCGTCGGGCAGGGTGCCGCCGAGCAGGTAGGTGGCGACGGCCCACGGCGAGAGCTTCCAGCGCTCGGGGCGGGGCCGGTCGTCGGCGGCGGCGAGGGCCTTGAGCTCCTCGGCGAAGGCGTGCTCCGCGTGCGGGCGCAGGGCCTGGGATGCGGTCGCGGATTCGGTTGCGGCTTCGGTTGCGGCTTCGGTTCCGGGCGCGGTCACAAGTCCCCCTAGGAGTGCGGATCCGGGATGTGCGAACCACCCTGCACCACCCCACTGACAATGCGCCGGAACCTGTTGAATCCGCAGGTCAGAGCCATTGTCAGTGGGTGGTCCTAGCGTTTGGTGCATGAATCCGCAGGGGGATCGATGGACGGCGGAAACGGTGCTCTCGCTGGCGCCTGACGCCGCATCACGCAAGGCAGGCAGCAAGCTCGCGGCGCCCGGTCCGTGGTCGGGCGCGGGGGCGCTCCCGGAGGGGGGCGGGGGCGCGGTCTGGGGAGAGTGCTCCGGCAGCGGCAGCAAGCCGTACCGCACGGTGGTGGACCTGTCCGGGGAGGGCGGGCCGGGCTTCAACTGCTCCTGCCCGAGCCGCAAGTTCCCTTGCAAGCACGCGCTGGGACTGCTGCTGTTGTGGGCTTCCGGCGCGGCGGCGGTGCCGGTCGCGGACGGCCCGCCGGAGTGGGCG
>NZ_JBAMDC010000678.1:0-1919 GCF_036961605.1 Streptomyces sp. KLMMK | reverse complement strand
TTCGCCCTCGCACTCGCCCTGCGACTGGCCTTCACCGGCCGTTCCTACGACGTCTTCGTCGACGAGCTCTACTACACCGCCATCAGCCGTCACCTCGCCGACGGCCACGGCCCGGTCTTCGACGGGCAGTTCTTCGCACTCCACCCGCCCGCCCTCTTCGCACTGCTGGCCGCCTTCATGCGCCTCACCGGCCAGGGGTCCGGCGACCTGCTGCACCAGGTGCTCGACCTGCGGCCCGTCGTCGCCGTCACCGGCGCGCTGACCGTCGTCGCCGTCACCGCGCTGCTGCGCCGCGCCGTCCGGACCCCGCCCGCGCTGCTCGCCGGGCTGTTCCTCGCACTCGACCCGTTCCTGAACCGCTTCGACAGCCGCGTCATGCTGGAGGCCCAGGCCACGGCCGCCGCCGCGCTCGGCATGCTGGTCCTCGCCCGCACCCCGGGCACCCCGCGCGGGCGGGCCGCCACCGGTGTCGGCGCGGGGCTGCTGTTCGCGCTCGCGGTGACCACCAAGGAGCCCTACGCGCTGGGCACGTTCCTGCCCGTCACCGTCCTGGGCCTGGCGGCCCGCGGCGAGGTGCGGCGGACGCGGCTGACGGCCGCCGCCGTCACGCTCGCCGGCTACGCGGTGTACGTCGTGACGACGGCCGCGACCGGCAACTGGGCGGCGTGGTGGGCGCAGAAGACCGACGGCATCGCCCGCGCCCTCGGCATCAAGCAGATCAGCGGCTTCAACAGCGGTGACGGCTCGGTCGCGTTCACCGACCGGCTGCTCGTCCAGCTCGGCCAGTTCGCCGTTCCCTACGCGCTGATCGCTCTGGGCACCGCCGCCACGGCGTGGCTGCTGTGGTCCCGCGTCCGGCGCCCCCGGATGTTCGCCGGCGGGCCCGGGCGGATCCTGATCACGGCGTGGGCGGCATGCACGCTGCTGCACCTGCTGTACGCCATGGCGCTGGGCACCCTCGAGGAGCAGATGTTCTACCCGCTGGTCGTCACCAGCACGGCCGCCGTCGTCCTCGCGGCCGACGTCCTCCTCCGGGACAGGGGCAGGGACAGGGACGGGGACAGCGGCAGGGGCAGTGCCACGGCGACCAGGGCGCTGGCCGTGCTCGCCGCCCTCGCCCTGACCGCGAACGCCGTCGTCTGGGCGCGCGTCCACACCCGCCACGACGACGCGCTCCGGCGAACCCTGGCCTGGTCCCGTGCGCACCTGCCCGAGGGCAGCGTCGTCGCGGCCACCGACGAGGGCACGTCCTTCGTCCTGCCCGGCGCCCGGCTCGCCGAGTGGCGGACCACGGCCGACCTCAGGCGCGACCGCGTCGACTACCTCGTGCTGTCCACCGAACTGGTGCAGCAGGGGTACGCGCGGATCGGCCCCCGGCTTCCCGGCGTGCTGGAGCGCGAGGCCCGGCTCGTCCACAGCGAGCGCGGGAAGACCGTCGGGGCGCTGCGCGTGTACGACGTCCGCGCGCTGGTCGCCGGCCCCGGAAAGGCGGGGTGAGGATGGTGACGACGACCGCCGCTCCTGCCACTCCTGCCACTCCTGCCATTCCCGCCGCTCCGGCAGTGCCCTCCGTGTCCCCGGAGAAGGGGACGGTCCACGGAGCCCTGCCCCTCGCCCTGTCCGCCGTTCTCGTCGGCGTGGGGAACTACGGGCTGTCCCTGTTCCTCGTCCACCGCCTGTCCGCGCCCGACTTCACCGTCTACGCCGCCGTCTCCTCGGTCCTGCTCAGCGTGGGCACCCTCGCCGGCGCCACCGTGCCCTGGGTGCTGGCCCGCGAGGTCGCCGCCAGTGCCCCGGGCAGCGCACGGCGGCGGTCGGCGGTGCGCACCTGCCTGTGGCTGGCGCTCGGCCTGGCCTTCCTGACCGCCGTCGCGTCGTGCGGGGCCGTCGCCTCGTACGCCGGGCCGGGGCCGCTCGCC
>NZ_JBAMDC010000677.1:0-1923 GCF_036961605.1 Streptomyces sp. KLMMK | reverse complement strand
CGGCGTCGCCCTCGGCCTCGCCCGCAGGGGCCTCGCCGGACGCCCACACCGGCAAGCCGGGCAAGAAGGTGAAGCAGCCGGGCAACGGCGCCGGCACGGTCCCGCCGCCCGGGCGTCCGCCCGCCCCCACCCAGCCGGCGCCCCAGCCGACCACCCCCACGCCGCAGCCGCCCGTCACCCAGCCCCCGGCCTCCTCGGCGCCCCCGTCACCCCAGCCGGGGCCGCAGGCGGCGGGCCCTGTGGCGTAGGCCATGCCGCCGGACGGGGGCAGCGGGTTGCGTCCGGCGGTGGTGAGTGCGTATGGTGGTAGATCGTTTGATCCCATTTGCCCGGCGCCTAACAGAAGCGCGCCGTGTGGCGCGTTCCTTACCTTGCCGTGGCTGACCGCATCGAGGCGGTCATTTGTGAAGCCGACACGGAGCTTGGGCGCGTGCCGAAACTCCGGAAGGTTTCGCATTTCGCATGTCCATTTCCACTGAGCAGACCGTCATGCCCGCGAGCGACGAGATCGTCGCCGAGGCGGACGCCGTCACCGCGGAGACCACCGCGGATCTCGCCTCCTCCGACACCGCCGCCGAGGCCGCCGACATCGCCGCCGAGGCCGTCGCCGCCGCTGAGGCAGTCGACACCGCCGACGCCGAGCCCGCCGAGCCGACGATCACCTTCGGTGACCTCGGCCTGGACGACGCGATCGTCCGCAAGCTCGCGCAGAACGGCGTCACGACCCCCTTCCCGATCCAGGCCGCGACCATCCCGGACGCCCTGGCCGGCAAGGACATCCTCGGCCGTGGCCGCACCGGCTCCGGCAAGACCCTCTCCTTCGGTCTGCCGCTGCTGTCCACCCTGGCCGGCGGCCACACCGAGAAGAAGCGCCCCCGCGGCCTGATCCTCACCCCGACCCGTGAGCTCGCGATGCAGGTCGCGGACGCCCTCCAGCCCTACGGCGACGTGCTCGGCCTGAAGATGAAGGTCGTCTGCGGCGGTACGTCCATGGGCAACCAGATCTACGCCCTGGAGCGCGGCGTCGACATCCTCGTCGCCACCCCGGGCCGTCTGCGCGACATCATCAACCGTGGCGCCGCCTCGCTCGACAAGGTCCAGGTCGCCGTCCTCGACGAGGCCGACCAGATGGCCGACATGGGCTTCCTGCCCGAGGTCACCGAGATCCTCGACCTGGTGCCGGCCGGCGGCCAGCGCCTGCTGTTCTCCGCCACGCTGGAGAACGAGATCGACACCCTCGTCAAGCGCTACCTGGTCAACCCGATCACGCACGAGGTCGACCCCTCCGCCGGTGCCGTCACCACCATGACCCACCACGTCCTCGTCGTGAAGCCGAAGGACAAGGCGCCGGTCACCGCCGCCATCGCCGCCCGCAAGGGCCGCACCATCATCTTCGTCCGCACCCAGCTGGGCGCCGACCGCGTCGCCGAGCAGCTGCTGGACGCCGGCGTCCGCGCCGACGCCCTGCACGGCGGCATGACCCAGGGCGCCCGCAGCCGCGTCCTGGAGGACTTCAAGGCCGGCTACGTGAACTGCCTGGTCGCCACCGACGTCGCCGCCCGCGGCATCCACGTCGACGGCATCGACCTGGTCCTCAACGTCGACCCCGCCGGTGACCACAAGGACTACCTGCACCGCTCCGGCCGTACGGCCCGCGCCGGTCAGTCCGGCACGGTCGTCTCCCTGGCCCTGCCGCACCAGCGCAAGCAGATCTTCCGCCTGATGGAGGACGCGGGCGTCGACGCCTCGCGCCACATCGTCGGCGGTGCCGGCGCCTTCGACGAGGACGTCGCCAAGATCACCGGCGCCCGTTCCCTCACCGAGGTGCAGGCCGACTCGGCCGCCAACGCCGCCAAGCAGGCCGAGCGCGACCTGGCCGACCTGACCCGCCAGCTGGAGCGCGCGCAGCGCCGTGCCTCCGAG
>NZ_JBAMDC010000676.1:0-1934 GCF_036961605.1 Streptomyces sp. KLMMK | reverse complement strand
ACATGGTCGGACAAACTCGTCAGTGAAGTAGTACGCCTCTTGTTAGAGGCGTACTACGACCCGACATTCTCCGACCGGTCTCATGGATTCCGTCCCCGCCGGGGCTGCCATACCGCCTTGCGGGAGGTGGCCCACACGTGGACCGGCACGTCCTGGTTCATCGAGGGGGACATCGCTGACTGCTTCGGCAGCCTGGACCACCAGGTCCTGCTGTCGATCCTCGGCGAGAAGGTCCATGACCAGCGGTTTCTGCGGCTGGTGCGCAACATGCTGACAGCCGGATACCTGGAGGACTGGAGATGGGGAGCCACGCTCTCCGGTGCCCCGCAGGGCGGAGTGGCATCCCCGGTCCTGTCCAACATCTACCTGCACAAGCTGGACGAGTTCGTCGAGAAAGTTCTAATACCGGAATACACCCGAGGAGACCGCCGGGTCCGCAACCCGGACTATCTGGAGTTGCAGAACCTCCTGGCGAAAGCCCGCCGGCGCGGCGACCGGGCCCAGGCCCGGACGCTACGTCAGAAGATGACCAGCCTGCCGAGCGCGGATCCGAACGATCCGGGCTACCGGAGACTGCGTTACATCCGCTACGCGGACGATCACCTCCTCGGATTCACCGGACCAAAAACCGAAGCCGAGCAGATCAAGCAGCGCCTGGCGGCATTCCTGCGTGATGAACTCAAGCTGGAACTGTCCCAGGACAAGACGCTGATCACCCATGCCCGTACCCGGGCAGCGAGGTTTCTCGGCTATGAGATCACGACTCAGCACAACGACACGAAGAAGACGGGCCGTTACCGTCGTGTGAACGGTCAGATCGCGCTTCGTGTTCCCCGAGAAGTGATCAAGGCTAAGTGTGCCCCTTACCTGTCTCGTGGGAATCCCGCGAAGAGGGGAGCCCTGGTCAACAGCAGCGACCATGCGATCGTTGCGACCTATGGGGCTGTCTACCGGGGCATCGTCCAGTACTACCTGCTCGCCGGAGATGTCTTCCGGCTGCATCTGCTGCGATGGGTCATGGAGACATCCATGCTCAAGACTCTCGCGGCTAAGCACCGTTCATCGGTGTCGAAGATGGCGGCCAAACACAAGGCCAGATTCGACACACCCAACGGGCCCCGAGTCTGCTTTGAGGCCCGGATTGAGCGGAAGAACAGGAAGCCACTGGTAGCTCGGTTCGGTGGGATTCCTCTCCAGCAGCAGCGGTCGGCGAAAGTCGTCGACCGTCGGCCTGTCTGGGTGGACTATCCCCAAAAGGAGCTGATCACACGGCTCCTTGCGGACACCTGCGAAATCTGCGGAAACACCGGTGATGTCGAAGTGCATCACATCCGTGCACTCGCCGATCTCGCACGTTCCGGGTGGCCGCCGTCCGACTGGGCACGCGTCATGCTCGACCGGCGCCGCAAGACCGTTGTGGCCTGCGTCAGCTGCCACGACCGTATCCATGTCGCACGAACGGCTGAATCGCTCACGCGGTAGTCACTGGAGAGCCGGATGACAGGGAAACCGTCACGTCCGGTTCGGCGGGAGGCCGCGCGGAGAAGGACCCGCCACGGCGGGCACCTTGCCGCGCGGCCGACCCAACGTCGTGGCTGACTGGCTACCGGCGCCTGTCACCCCGCTACGAGCGAGACCCCCGCAACTACCTCGCCTTTCTCGGTCTCGCA
This sequence comes from Streptomyces sp. KLMMK, assembly GCF_036961605.1. Taxonomy (NCBI): domain Bacteria; kingdom Bacillati; phylum Actinomycetota; class Actinomycetes; order Kitasatosporales; family Streptomycetaceae; genus Streptomyces; species Streptomyces sp. KLMMK. The sequence goes on along the minus strand of NZ_JBAMDC010000676.1, from coordinate 264 downwards.
GCGGCGATCTGCAGCTACAAGCGGCTCATCCGACTCACCACATAGGACACGCTCTAAGTCGTCGAGCACCTCGGGGACCGGAATGCCGTTCTGATCACCGACGACACTGGCATCCTCAAGAAGGGCACCCGCTCGGCGCGTGTGCAAAGGCAGCACTCCGGCACCGCCGGACGCACCGAGAACAGCCAGATCGGGGTGTTCCTCACTTACGCCACCCGCCGCGGACGCACACTGATCGACCGCCTGTCGGTGTACTCGTTGAAG
>NZ_JBAMDC010000675.1:0-1945 GCF_036961605.1 Streptomyces sp. KLMMK | reverse complement strand
GGCAGGCCCCGCGCACGGCGCAGGAGCACGCGCAAGAGGGACCACAGCCACGAGGACCGGTCCCAGTGAACCCCTGGCCCACACAGGCGGCCGTCCACACCGTGACCTCGGCAGGGCCACCGCCGTTCATCCGGGTAGCCCGCAAACGTCGTCCGTCGTCCCGGTCAGTGACACCCACAGGGGAGCGCAGTCAAGTGCAAGGCATCGTCCCCCATGGTCAGCCGCCCCGGCCCCGTTCTGCTCCGCCGCAACGCCCCGCTCCGGGGCGTCCGCCGGCCCCGCAGCCCGTGCACACGGCCATGATCTGCGTCGCCCTGCCCGCCCTGGCGATCTCCGGGGAGCACGGGCAGATGACCGGGCAGGGCCTCGACGGGTTCTACCGCAGCGGGCGCCGGCTCCTGGCCCGCTGCAGGCTGAAGGTCGGCGGCGCCGAGCCGCTGCCCGTCCAGGGACGCATGCTCGGCGCCGACCGGGCCCGTTTCGTCGGCGCCGTGCGGACCGCTGCCGACTCGGGCCCCGACCCCGCCGTCACGGTCGAGCGTCTGCGGACGGCGGAAGGCGTGGAGCGGATCGCCTTGCGCAGCACCGCGGCCCGCCCCCTGCGGCTGCCCGTCGAGGTGTCGCTCGGCACCGACCTCGCGGAGCTGGGCGCGGTCGCGGCCGGTGCGCCCGGGCCCGAGGTCCCCGCCGGGGTGCACGCCTCCGGGCTGCGGTGGTCCACCGGCGAGGCGCAGGCGGCGGTCACCACCGACCCCCCTCCGGGGGACGCCCTGGCCTCGGCGGGGATGCTCTGCTGGGAGATCGAGCTCCCGCCCGGCGGCACCCGCAGCATCGAGCTGCGCGTCCTGCCCGAGCAGCCCGGCAGGGTCCGGCAGCCCGAGGCGGCCGTTCCCCCGGGCCGTGCCTCCACGGTGCCCTGGGGAGATCCGCAGGCCGAGGGCGACGACCCCCGGGCAGGCGCACTGCTCGCCGCCGCCCTCGACGACCTCCGGGCACTGCTCGTGCGCGACCCCGCGGGCCCCGGTGACGTCCACCTGGCGGCCGGCGTCCCCTGGCGGTGCGGCCTCGCACCTGCCGAGGCCCTCTGGGCGGCGCGGATGACGCTCCCCCTCGGGGTCCGGCTGGCCGCGGGGACGCTGCGCACCCTGGCCCGGACGCAGATCGCGGCGCCGGGCCCCGACAAGGGGCGGATCCCCGGGGCGCTGCGCCACGCCGGGGCCCACCTGCCGCCCGGCTGCACCGGCACCGAGGCCACGCTGCTGTTCCCCGCCGTCCTGGCCGAGGCCCGGCGGTGGGGGCTTCCCGAGCGGGAGGCGGAGGCGCTGCTGCCCGCGGCCGAGCGCTGCCTCGAGTGGCTGCGGGCCGCGGCGGGGGACGAGGGATACCTCGCGGATCCCCAGCCCGGCGGGCCGTACCGCTGCGAGACGCAGGCGCACGCCCACCGCGCGGCCGTGCTCGGGGCCGACCTCCTGGAGACCTACGGCCGCCCCGGGGCCGACAGCTGGCGCAGCTGGGCGGCCGGGCTGCGCAGGCGCTTCCGCGAGGACTTCTGGGTGGAGGACCCGGGCGGTGGGCGCCCCGCAGCCGCCCGCACGCCCGACGGGCGCCGGATACCGCACCTGGGGAGCGCCGCCGCGCACCTCCTCGACACCGGCCTGCTCGGCGGGGGAATGCAGGCACCGGGCCTGCTCGACAAGGTGCAGACCGAGCAGCTGGCCCGGCTGCTCGGCGGACCGGCGCTCGACTCCGGCTGGGGCCTGCGCAGCCTCGGGGCCAAGGAGCCGGGCCACAATCCCTTCGGTCACCGCAGCGGCGCCGTCCGGGTCCACGAGACGGCCGTGGCCGTGGCGGGCCTGGCCTCCGCCGGGTACGAGAAGGAGGCCGGAGCCCTGCTGCGCGGCACCCTGGACGCGGCGGCCGCCTTCGGCCACCGGCTGCCGGAGAT
>NZ_JBAMDC010000674.1:0-1959 GCF_036961605.1 Streptomyces sp. KLMMK | reverse complement strand
CCCCCCCCCCCCCCCCCCCCCCCCCCCCCCCCCCCCCCCCCCCCCCCCCCCCCCCCGCCACGGGCGAGCCCGCATAGCGTGCTTCCGCTGCGGTCCGGCGGTCACGGGCCGCAAGAGGGCGACCACAAGGGACAGACGGGGGTGCGTGCGTGCGCGTGGGACTCCTTACGGAGGGTGGGTATCCGTATGCCTCGGGTGAGGGTGGCCAGTGGTGCGACCGGCTCGTGCGGGGGCTGCCCGGGCACGACTTCGAGATCTGCGCCCTGAGCCGGCGCGCACGGCAGGACGCGGGCGGCTGGTGCGATCTGCCGGAGCACGTCCGGCGCGTGCGGACGGCTCCCCTGTGGGGGGATCCGGCCGGGGCCGTGGGGGGCGCGCACCGCTCGTACGGGCGCCGGGAACGGCGCCGCTTCGGCGCCTATTTCGCCGGGCTGGCCGAGGCGCTGACCGCCACCGTCGAGCCCGGACCCGACGACCGCAGAGACCAGGCGTACCGTTTCGCCGATGCCCTGCACGGTCTCGCCGACCTCGCCCGCGACGCCGGCGGCCTCGGCTCGGCCCTCCGCTCCGAACAGGCCCTGCGCATCCTGGAGACCGCCTGCCGCACCCCCGGGTCCCACCCCGCGGCCTACGGCATCCGCGTCGCCGACCTCCTCGCCGTCACCGCCCTCCTGGAGCGCGCACTGCGCCCCCTGTCCCTCGACTGGTACGGCACCGGCACGGACCGCGGGCTCGCCGGCGTCGATCTGTGCCACGCCACCACCGCCGGCCCCGCCGCCCTCCCGGGGCTGCTGGCCAAACGCTTCTTCGGCACCCCCTTCCTCGTCACCGAGTACGAGGTGCGCCTGCGCGCCTACTACCTCAACAGCGCCGCCAGCGCCGCCGGCCTCTCCCTGCCCGTCCGCACCCTGCTGTCCGCCTTCCACCGGCAGCTGACCGCCGAGATCTACGCCGGCGCCGACCTCATCACCTCCGGCGACGCCCAGGTGCGGCGCTGGCAGGAGCGCTGCGGCGCCGACCCCGCACGGCTGCGCACCGTGCACCCCGGCCTCGACCCCGGTCCCTACGAGGGCGTGGGGGAGCGGGCCGAGGCCGGCGACGACGGCACGGACGACGGCCGGACCGTCCTGTGGGCCGGCGGCAACGCCGACCCCTTCCTGTGGGAGGCCCTCGCGGCCCTGCGCCGGGCCGAGCCCGAGGTGCAGCTGCGGATCGCCGAGCCCCCGCTGCCCGGCGTCCAGCCCGCCTCCGGCGTCTCCTACGCCCCCGAGGCGACCCCCGACACCTACGCCTCCGGCACCGTGGTCGTCCTCGCCGGCGGCGCGGAGGCCTTCCCGCTGCCGCTCGTCGAGGCCATGCTCTGCGGCCGCGCCACCGTCGCACCGGACTGCGCCACCGTCCGCGAAGTCATCGGCGGCACGGGCCTCGTCGTCCCGCCGCGCGACCCCGGCGCCCTCGCCGAGGGCTGCCTGGAGCTGCTGCACGACCCCGGCCGAAGAGCCAGACTCGGCGCCGCGGCCCGCGCCCGCGCGCTCGAACTCTTCACCACCGAAAGGCACGTGACGGACTTCCACGGCATCTATCTCGAGCTCATGTCCCGCGCCCCCGCCCGCGAGGACGCCGCCGACCCCTCCGTCCCCTTCTCCCGCGCCGCGGAAGCCCGCGCACCGATCGACCTCACGCCGCGCCAGTCCTCACCGACCTGGGCAGGGCGCCCATGACCACGCCCCTGAGGGACGGCGGCGCACCGGCCGCCGCCGGCATAGCCGCCCCCCGCACCGACCCGGTGAAGGCCCTCCTGCACCGCCACCACGGGCTGTGCGCCCGCGCCGTGGACCCCCTGGAGATCGCCGCCGTCCTGGAGGACGGGGGCCTCACGGACCGCGCCGCGGCCGAGTGCCGGCACCGCGACGTCTTCTCCCTCGCCGACGAGCTCTACGCCCGTGCCGGACGCGAGGA
>NZ_JBAMDC010000673.1:0-1980 GCF_036961605.1 Streptomyces sp. KLMMK | reverse complement strand
GGTCGAGGCGGGCAAGCCTGCCGAGCCGGCCGCCGAGGACAAGCAGCCGGAGTCCGGCGCCGCCCTCAAGCCCGCGCTCCGCGCCGCCGTGCCGCAGCCCCCCGCCCGCCGTCCCGCCTCCCGTGCCACGGGCGGCTTCGACTTCTTCGGCACCCAGCGCCCGGCCCCGGCCCAGCGCCCCGTCGAGGAGACGGACCTCGCGGACGTCGTCGGCGAGGAGGCACTCGCCGAGGCCAAGGCCGAGGCCGAGGCGGAGGCCGGGAAGGACGGCGAGCGCGCCGGGGACGACGTCATCGACCTGACCGCGCACGACGAGACCGAGCAGATAGACGTGGCCGAGCTGCGCACGGCCGCCTCGTAGGCGGTCCGCAACCGGCCTGCAGAAACGAAACCCCCGGTGGCTGCCCACCGGGGGTTCTGCGTTTCCCCGCCGATATTTCCCCGCCGAGGTTTCCCCGTCGGCGTCTACTTGTCGATGTCGCCGACCACGAAGAACAGCGACCCCAGGATCGCCACCATGTCGGCGACCAGCGTCCCCGGCAGCAGCTCGGTCAGCGCCTGGATGTTGTTGAAGGACGCGGAGCGCAGCTTCAGCCGGTACGGCGTCTTCTCGCCCTTCGAGACCAGGTAGTAGCCGTTGAGGCCGAGCGGGTTCTCGGTCCAGGCGTAGGTCGCGCCCTCGGGGGCCTTGAGGACCTTCGGCAGCCGCTGGTTGATCGGCCCGGGCGGCAGCTCCGCGATCCGGTCGAGGCAGGCCTCGGCGAGCTCCAGCGCGTTGTGGGTCTGCTCCAGCAGGCACTCGAAGCGGGCCAGGCAGTCGCCGTCCTCGCGGGTGACGACCTTCAGGGTGTTCTGCAGCTCCCCGTAGGCGAGGTACGGCTCGTCGCGGCGCAGGTCGAAGTCGACGCCGGACGCGCGGGCGATGGGGCCGCTGACCCCGTACGCGTGCGCCGTCTCGCGCGTGAGCACGCCGACGCCGCGCGTACGGGCCCGGAAGATCTCGTTGCCGAGCACGAGCCGGTCGTAGACGTCCATCCGGGAGCGGACCTGGGCCACGGCGTGCCGCGCCCGGCCCAGCCAGCCGGCGGGCAGGTCCTCCTTGAGGCCGCCGACGCGGTTGAACATGTAGTGCATGCGGCCGCCGGAGACCTCCTCCATCACCGTCTGGAGCTCCTCGCGCTCGTGGAAGGCGTGGAAGACGGGGGTGATGCCGCCGAGCTCCAGGGGGTAGGAGCCGAGGAACATCAGGTGGTTGAGGACCCGGTTCAGCTCGGCGAGGAGCGTACGGGTCCACACGGCGCGCTCGGGGACCTCCATGCCGAGCATCCGCTCGACGGCCAGGACGACGCCCAGCTCGTTGGAGAACGCCGACAGCCAGTCGTGGCGGTTGGCGAGCATGATGATCTGCCGGTAGTCGCGCGCCTCGAAGAGCTTCTCCGCGCCGCGGTGCATGTAGCCGACGATCGGCTCGGCCTCGCGGACCCGCTCGCCGTCGAGGACGAGCCGCAGGCGCAGCACGCCGTGCGTGGACGGGTGCTGGGGTCCGATGTTGAGCACCATGTCGGTGCTCTCCGCCGCACCGCCGATGCCGACTGTCGTCTCCGTCATGGGGGTCATGGGGACAAGTCTGTCAGCCTTCCGGGCCGGCCCGGTCCGGGGCGGGGTCCGGGCGGCCCGGGAGCAGCCCCCGGCAGGCCTCGCCGACGGGCTGCACCAGCCAGCCGAAGGCGCCCAGGCCCGCCGGGGAGGTGAGCTCGGCAGCCTCGCCCGCCCGCCCCAGCGCCCGGACGTAGGCGGTGGGGTCGGTCGAGGCGAGCGACAGCGGCGGACGGCCGCCGTCCACGCCGAGGGCGTGCAGCGCCTCGCGCTGGGTCAGCACGGTGCTGCCGGGGCCCGCGCAGGCGTCCATGGCGACGTGGGCGGTGATGTCGCACGAGCCGTCCGGCACCGGCCGCACCTCGCGGCCCTCGCGGAAGCCGG
>NZ_JBAMDC010000672.1:0-1982 GCF_036961605.1 Streptomyces sp. KLMMK | reverse complement strand
CGCCCGCCCGGCCCGAGCCCCGCGCAGTTGATGCCCGCCCCGCACACCACCGCGACGCCCACGGGCTCGCCCCCGTCGGGCAGGCCCGCCCGCAGCAGGGCGAAGGTGTCGTTGGCGACGGCGACCGTCCGCCCCCAGCCGCGGGCGGCGATCTCCGCGGTCAGCAGTTCCTCCTCCACCGGCAGGTCGCAGTTGGCCAGGCACGCGCTGACGTGGGCGGCGCAGGGCGGTCCACCCGCCCCTGCGGCAGCGGCGGCCCGCCCAACCAGCGCCGCCAGGCCGTCCACCGCCTGCCGCACACCCGTCCGAGCCGGCTGGAACCCCCCGCCGCGCGCGGCCCCGAGCACGGTGCCGTCCGGCCCCGCCAGCACCACGTCCGTCTTGCTGTTGCCCGCGTCGATCGCGAGCAGCGCGCCGCTCACGCCCACGCGAGGTGCTCCCGGTTGTGCGCGACGAGGGCGTCGGTCAGCCGGTCGGCGTGGTCGAACTGCCCGACCAGCGGGTGCGCGAGGAGCGCCCGGAAGACCCGGTCCCGGCCCCCCTGGAGGGCGGCCTCCAGCGCCAGGTGCTCGTACGCCGTGACGTTCGCGACCAGCCCGGCGTACAGCGGCTCCAGCGGGCGTACGGGCAAGGGGTGCGCGCCCCTCGCGTCCACCGCCGCCGGCACCTCGATCACCGCGTCGTCGGGCAGGAAGGGCAGCGTGCCGTTGTTGAGGGCGTTGACGACCTGGACGTCCCCGGTGTCCCGCAGCAGCGACGCGGTCAGGGCGACCGCCGCCTCCGAGTAGAAGGCGCCGCCGCGCTTCGCCAGCAGCGCGGGCTTCTCGTCCAGCGCGGGATCGGCGTACAGGGCCAGCAGCTTCCGCTCCATCGCGGCCACCTCTGCGGCGCGCGAGGGCCTGGTGCGCAGCTCCCGGACGACCTCGTCGTGCCCGTAGAAGTAGCGCAGGTAGTAGGAGGGGACGACGCCGAGGCGGTCCAGCACCGAGCGCGGCATGCGCAGGTCGGCCGCGACGGCGTCGCCGTGCTCGGCGAGCAGCAGCGGCAGGACGTCCTCCCCGCCCACGGTCACGGACCGCTCCCAGGTGAGGTGGTTGAGGCCCACGTGCTCCAGCGCCACCTCCTCCGGGGCGACCCCCAGCAGCCGGGCGAACTTCCGCTGGAAGCCGATGGCCACGTTGCACAGGCCCACGGCCCGGTGCCCGGCCGCCAGCAGCGCCCGCGTCACGATGCCGACCGGGTTGGTGAAGTCCACGATCCAGGCGTGCGGGCTGCGCCGCCGCACCCGCTCGGCGATGTCCAGCACCACCGGGACCGTGCGCAGCGCCTTGGCGAGCCCGCCCGCGCCGGTGGTCTCCTGGCCGACGCAGCCGCACTCCAGCGGCCAGGTCTCGTCCTGGTGCCGGGCCGCCTGGCCGCCCACGCGCAGCTGGAGCAGCACGGCGTCCGCGCCGTCGACGCCCGCGTCCAGGTCCGTGGTCCAGGTGACGCGGCCGGGGTGGCCCTGCCGGGCGAGGATCCGCCGCGCCAGCGCGCCGACGAGCTCCAGCCGTTCTTCGTCCGGGTCGACCAGGACGAGCTCCGCCACCGGCAGCGTGTCGTGCAACCGCGCGAAGCCGTCGACGAGTTCGGGGGTGTAGGTGGATCCGCCACCCACTACTGCGAGCTTCACCCTTGACTCCTTTGCTGGTTGCCGAGCGGGAGCGGCGGACGGCTCAGGCCGTGTCGAACGCGGTCTCCCGCACCGCCGCGAGTGCGGTCTGCAGTGCCCCCGCCAGGACCGGGCGGTCCTCCACGGTGCTCAGCCGCAGCTGCGGCCGGGGCAGGGCAAGCCCGGTGAGCTCGGCCTCCACCATGGCGCGCAGCCGCTCGCCGCCCGCCCGGCACACCGCGCCGGAGAGCACCACCAGTCCGGGGTCGACCACGGCGACGACCGCCGCGAGGCCGAGGGCCAGCCGCCTGCCCAGTTCGGCGTAGACGTC
>NZ_JBAMDC010000671.1:0-1986 GCF_036961605.1 Streptomyces sp. KLMMK | reverse complement strand
AGCCGGTCGCCGAAGGGGGCGTGCTGGACGTGCCGGGCCGCGGCGGCCAGCAGGACCAGGAGCAGGGTGGTGAGGAGCAGCGCGAGGGAGGCCGGGAAGGGGGTGCCGCGGCCGCCGCGCACCGTATCCGCCGTCGCCATGGGGGCACTCCTTCCGTACCGTTTGTCCTGGATATCCGGGGCGCCGCCGGACGACCCCGCCGACACGCCGGACCAGGCATTTCCGCAATAGCCATAAATAGGGCGATTCGCCGATACTCAGGGATGGGAAGGCGGTGGGCGCATGCAGTTCGACGACGACGCGGGACTGGACACCTCCCAGGTCCAGGACGAGCGCGGCAGCCGGATCCCGGGCGGCGGGATGACCATCGGCGGCGGCGTCATCGGGCTGGTCGCGCTGGTGCTCGGGCTGTTCTTCGGCATCGGCCCGCAGGAGCTCGGGCTCACCTCCGAACCGGCGCCGGGCGGCACCACGCACAGCGACGCCCAGGTCGCCCGGGACTGCAAGACGGGCCGGGACGCCAACACCCGCGAGGACTGCCGGATCGTCGCCGTGGTCAACAGCGCCCAGTCCTTCTGGAGCCGGGAGTTCGCCCGCCGCTCGGCCGGCTACACGCCGGCGGCGACGGTCTTCTTCACCGGCCAGGTCCGCACGGCCTGCGGAGCCGCGTCCTCGGCCGTCGGGCCCTTCTACTGCCCCGGCGACCGGAAGGTCTACCTCGACCTCGGGTTCTTCAACGAGCTGCGGACGAAGTTCGGGGCGAGCGGCGGCCCGTTCGCCGAGGCCTACGTCGTCGCGCACGAGTACGGGCACCACGTCCAGAACCTGATGGGCACGCTCGGCCGCTCCCAGGACGGCGGCACGGGCGCCGGGAGCAACGCCGTCAGGGTCGAGCTGCAGGCCGACTGCTACGCGGGGGTCTGGGCCCGGCATGCGACGACCACGCCCGAGAAGTCCACCGGGCGCCCCCTGATCACACAGCTGACCAAGGCGGACATCGACGACGGGCTGTCGGCGGCCGCCGCCGTCGGCGACGACCGCATCCAGGAGAAGTTCCAGGGCCGGGTGACCCCCGAGAGCTGGACGCACGGCTCGGCCGCGCAGCGGCAGCAGTGGTTCAACACGGGGTACAGCACGGGGGACATGGCCCGGTGCAACACCTTCCGCTGACCGGTTCCGCCGGCCGGTTCCGCCGACCACCGATTCCGCCGACCGAGGAGTGACCCCAGATGACAGGCACGCACACGCCGAGCATCTACCCCACGCTGCTCTACCGCGACGCGAAGGCGGCGATCGCGCAGCTCACCAAGGCGTTCGGCTTCGCCCGGGCCGCCCTGTACGAGAGCGAGGACGGCACGGTCCTGCACGCCGAACTCGCCTACGGCAACGGCAGAGTGATGATCGGTTCGAAGGGGCGGGTGGGGGTGTTCGCCGAGGCCATGCGCGAGAGCGGTCCGGTGGGCGTCTACGTCGTGGTCGAGGACACCGACGCGCACTTCCGGCAGGCCGACAAGAGCGGCGTGGAGATCCTGATGCCGCCCACGGACCAGGAGTACGGCTCGCGGGACTACATGGCGCGGGACCTGGAGGGGAACGTGTGGAGCTTCGGGACGTACGTCCCGGCGTGAGCCCGGTGCGGCCCGCGGGGACGGGCCCGGCCCTGCGGGCCGGGCACCGTCCGGGCTCCTAGGCTCCGCCCGTGTGGACCTGGAAGGCGGCTTTGCGAACAGCCTTGGCCAAGGCCGGGTCCGGGTGGGCCGCCGCGAGGGCGACCAGCACCTGCACCGTGCGCGGGTGCCCCACCGCCCGCACCTCCTCCAGCAGCCCCGGCACGGTGCCCTGGACCGCCGAGTCGAGGTGCCGCACCAGCAGCCGGCTCTCCCCGTGGTCGGCGACGGCCGCGGCGGTGTCCACCCACAGCCAGGTGGCCTCCTCGCGGGTGAGCACCTCGGCGGCCTGCTCCGGGTCGCGGCCCTCGTGCTCGGC
>NZ_JBAMDC010000670.1:0-1992 GCF_036961605.1 Streptomyces sp. KLMMK | reverse complement strand
GCCAGGTTCTCCGCGCTCGGGCGCTCCTCGGGCCGCTTGCGCAGGCAGCGCTCGATGACCGTCCACAGCGGCTCGGGAACGGTGGTGGGGCGGCGCGGCTCGGAGCTGAGGTGCTGGTGGAGCACTTCGAGCGCGGTCGCGCCCGCGAACGGCGGGCGGCCGGTGACCAGCTCGTAGAGCAGGATGCCGGCGCCGTAGATGTCGACGGCGGAGGTCTGCGGGCGGCCTTCGGCGGACTCGGGCGCCACGTAGGCGGGCGTGCCGACGAATTCGTGGGTGCGGGTGAGGCCCGGGGAGTCCGCGAGGCGCGCGATGCCGAAGTCGGTGAGCATCGGGTGCATCTGGCCGCCGTCGCTCCGCAGGAGGACGTTGGCGGGCTTGAGGTCCCGGTGGACGATGCCGTCGGCGTGGCTCACGGCGAGCGCGTCGGCGATCTGGGCGGTGAGGAGCGCCGCGGCGACCGGGGTGAAGGGGCCGTTGTCGCGCAGGTAGCGGTGCAGGTCCGGGCCGTCGACGAGATCCATGACCAGGGCGAGCAGATCGCCCTCGACGACCAGGTCGCGGGTGCGGACGATATTGGGGTGGGTGAGCCGCAGGAGGACGGAGCGCTCGCGCAGGAAGCGCATCACGACGTCGGCGTCGTTGGCGAGCTCCTCCTTGAGCACCTTGATCGCGACGGTCTCGCCGGGCTGCCCGGCCACGGCGGCCTCGGCGCCCGCGGCCTCCCGCTGGCGCGCTCGCCAGACGGTGCCGGTCGCTCCGCGACCGAGCACCTCCTCGAGCAGGTACTTGCTGCCTACCGGCCGCACGTCATGCGCTCCCTGATCGTCATCGTCGTCGTGATGCTTTGCGATGGCCTCATTCGTGCCCGGCCTTCCGCCCACTGTAGTGCCGCCGTACGGACCTCCGGTTTGCCGAATCCGAGGGGCTGATGGGAAGACGCGGGGAGCGGGCGGTTGGTTGCCACGCGGCGCCCGGGCGGCGCGTGCGGGCTGCTCGGGGGCGTGCGCAGGGCCTGGGACGGCGCGTCCTCCGGGTCTCCGGCGCGAAAGAAACTCTGTACGACGCGTTCGAAAACGGACGCCCTACGAACAGATCATGAGATGACCACGGAAGGATTCGATCACCTTCCGCTTCCTTCGCACGCTCCGGCGGTCGTTCAAGATCACGAATTGGCCGTCGCCGGGCGCGTCGTCGCCGGCAGGTGCGAGGATGCTCGCAGCACGATGCGGAGGGGCGGGGCCGGTGCTTCCGGTACGTCCCGCGTGACGTGGTGACCTGTACGTGCCGACGCGCCCGTGCACGGTGGGGGAAGGCCGCGTGAAGCCTCCTGTCCCCCGCCCGCGCACCGGGGCAGAAGGGACCGTTGACGGCGATGCAGATCAGGCTGACCGTCCTCGGGCCGCTCAGCGGCCACCACACCACCGCGCCCGCCGCGAAGTGCGCCTGCGACGTGCTGGTGACCGCCCCCGCGGGGACCGCGCTGGCCGGGGTGACCAGCGGCCTGGCCGCCGCCGTGGCCGCGGCCGGCTCCGACCTCGGCACCGGGGCCGTCGTGGTCTACGCCGGGGCCGAGCGGCTCGACCCGCAGCGCAGCGCGCTCGGCGAGCCGCCCCTGATCGACGGCGCCGTGCTGTCCCTGTGCGCCCCGGCCGACCCGGAGGAGCACGCGGGCGTGCTGCTGTCCGGCGTGCCGGAGGCCGCGGCGCGGCTGCATGTCGTCTCCGGGCCCGACGCGGGCGGCGTGCACCTGCTGCACGGCGGCGAGGTGCACGTGGGGCGCTCCGCCACGGCCGGCATCCCCCTCGACGACCCCGACGTCTCCCGGCTGCACTGCGCCGTCGTCCTCCACGACGACGGCACGGTCACCCTGCGCGACCTGGGCTCCACCAACGGGACCGCCCTCGCGGGCGAGCCGGTCGGCGAGGAGCCGGTGCGGTTCCCCGCCGGGGAGCTGCTGCGGGTGGGCGAGTCGGTGCTGAGCCTGCACGC
>NZ_JBAMDC010000067.1:0-24610 GCF_036961605.1 Streptomyces sp. KLMMK | reverse complement strand
GGGCGGCGACCAGGTGCCGGGCGACGAGCCCGCCCAGCGCACCGGACGCACCGGTCAGCAGGACGGGGCCGGCGCCGAAGTCCGGCGTGCCGGCGTCCGTCCCGGTGGCCTTCTCCAGGCGCGGCACGAACACGTCCTGGCCCCGCACCGCGAACTGCGGCTCACCGGAAGCGACCGCGGCAGGCAGCACGCGCATCGCCGTCTCGACGTCCTCGGCCTCCACGAGCACGATGCGGTCCGGGTTCTCCGACTGCGCGGACCGTACGAGCCCCCACACGGCAGCGTGAGCCAGGTCGCCGGGACGGGTCACCAGCGCCAGTCGCGCCGGACGCTCCTCCGCCAGCCACCACTGCACCAGCTCCAGCACGGCGTTGCCGACCTCGCGGACCCGGTTTGCCGTGTCCACGCCGGCCCCGGTCGGGCACGGAACGGCGACGACGTCCGGTGCCTGTGCCCCGTCCGGTTCCGGCTCCCGCAGTGCGTCGAAGTCCGCGAAGGACTCGATCACCAGCGCGTCGGAGTCGGACGCGGCGGGCAGCGTGAACGGCGTCCACTCCACCCCGAACAGCCGGTCGCCGTCACCGGCCCCGCGCAGTTGCTCCGCCGATACGGCACGCAGCGACAACGACTCGACCGAGGCCACCGGATCACCGGCGCCGTCGACCACGGCGAGCGTCACCGAACCGGTGCCCGTCCGCGACAGCTTCACCCGCACCATGGCCGCACCGGCCGCCTGCAGAGCGACACCGGACCATGCGAACGGCAGGACCGGCCCGTCGTCCAGCGAGACCAGCCCACCGGCGGCCAGGGCGTGCAGAGCAGCGTCCAGCAGCGCCGGGTGCAGAGCAAACGTGCCCGCTTCCGTGCCCTCGGGCAGGGCGACCTCGGCGAGGACGTCGTCCCCGCTGCGCCACACCGACCGCAGGCCCTGGAAGACCGGGCCGTACTCCAGGCCCGCAGCAGCCAGGTCCGCGTAGAACGCGGTCAGATCGACGGCCTCCGCGTGTACGGGCGGCCAGGCGCCGACGTCCGCAGCGGGCGGCGCCTCGGCCGAGGACAGCACACCCGTCGCGTGCCGCACCCAGGAACCGTCTTCGACGCGCGAGTGCACGCTCAGTTGGCGCCGGCCGGACTCGTCCTCCGAGCCGAGCGCCACCTGAAGGGTGACGCCGCCGCGCTCGGGCACGACCAGGGGCAGTTCCAGCGTGAGGTCTTCGATCCATCCGCAGCCGGCTTCGTCGCCCGCCCGGACCGCGAGCTCGACGAAAGCGGTGCCGGGCAGCAGAACAGTCCCGTTCACTGCGTGGTCGGAGAGCCACGGGTGGCTTTCGAGGGAGAGCAGCCCGGTGAGCAGGAACCCGTCGCTGCCGGCGGTCGCGATCGCGGCACCGAGCAGCGGGTGGTCCGCCGCCCCCAGACCGGCCGCCCGGACGTCACCGGGGGCCTGGGGTACGTCAAGCCAGTAGCGCTCGCGCTGGAACGCGTACGTGGGCAGGTCGACGCGGCGGGCACCCGGGAAGAGCGCCTGCCAGTCCGGGGAGACGCCGTGCGTGTGCAGCCGGCCGACAGCAGTGACGATCGCGTGCGGCTCGGGGCGGTCGGCGCGCAGGGCGGGGACGGTGACGATGTCGTCGCCTTCGCCGTCGAGGCAGCCCTGGGTGAGGGCGCTGAGGACGCCGCCGGGGCCGATCTCCACGAACGTCGTCACGCCCAGGTCGTGCAGGGTCTGCACACCATCGGCGAAGCGGACCGCCTCGCGGACGTGACGGACCCAGTACTCGGGGGTGTACGGCTCGGCCAGGCTGCCCGTGAGGTTGGAGACCACCGGGATCCGCGGCTCGCCGAAGGTGAGACCGCGGACGACCGCGGCAAAGTCCTCCAGCATCGGGTCCATCAGCGGCGAATGGAAGGCATGACTCACCTTCAGCCGCGACGTCTTGCGACCCTGACCGGCAAAGATCTCACCGATCGCGACGACAGCGTCCTCCGCACCGGAGACCACCACGGACCGCGGGCCGTTGACGGCCGCGATGCCGACCTGTTCGGTCAGGTGCGGGAGAACTTCCTCCTCGGTCGCCTGGACCGCCACCATCGCGCCACCGGAGGGCAGCGCCTGCATCAGGGCAGCACGCGCCGACACCAACTTCGCCGCATCGGCGAGCGACAGCACACCCGCCACATGAGCCGCAGCGATCTCACCAACCGAGTGACCGGCCACGTAATCCGGCCGCACACCCCACGACTCCAGCAGCCGGAACAGCGCCACCTCGACCGCGAACAGTGCGGGCTGCGTCGAACCTGTCTGGTGCAGCTCCTCCGACTCGACGTCCACCGGCGCATCCAGCAGCGCACACACCTCGTCGTAGGCGGCAGCGAACACCGGATACGCCGCGTACAACTCGCGCCCCATCCCCAGCCGCTGCGACCCCTGACCCGAGAACAAGAACCCGACCTTGCCCCCGACAGGACCACTCACCGCGTCAGCACCGGTTGCAACCGCTTCCAGCCCCCGCCGGAACTCCACGAGGTCACCGCCCACGACCACCGCACGGCGCTCCAGCGCCGCGCGCGACGTGGCCAGTGAGAAGCCGACATCCCCCGGCCGGACCCCGGCGCCCTCGGCGTCCATGAACGACAGCAGCCGGTCCGCCTGGTCGCGCAGCGCGGCCTCGCTCTTCGCCGACAGCACCCACGGCACCACCGCTTCCGGGGCCGCGTCCGAAGAAGGCGTCGGCGACGGCGCGGTCGTGGCAGGCGCCTGCTCGACGATCACGTGCGCATTCGTTCCGCTCACACCGAACGAGGAGACTGCCGCTCGCCGCGGCGCGTCGCCCTCAGGCCACTCCACCGCCTCCGTGAGCAGCCGCACCTCACCCGCCGACCAGTCGACGTGCGGCGTCGGCTCGTCCACGTGCAGCGTCCGCGGCAGCACACCGTGCTGCATCGCCATCACCATCTTGATCACGCCACCGACACCCGCAGCCGCCTGCGCGTGACCGATATTGGACTTCAGCGACCCCAGCCACAGCGGCCGGCCACCGTCCCGCTCCTGGCCGTACGTGGCGAGCAGCGCCTGCGCCTCGATCGGGTCGCCCAGCTTCGTACCCGTACCGTGCGCTTCGACCGCGTCGACCTGGCCCGAGGACACACCGGCGTTCGCGAGCGCCTGCCGGATCACCCTCTGCTGTGCCGGACCGTTCGGGGCGGTCAGACCGTTGGACGCACCGTCCTGGTTCACCGCAGTACCGCGGACCACCGCCAGCACCTGGTGCCCGTTGCGCCGGGCATCGGATAGCCGCTCCACGAGCAGCATGCCCGCGCCCTCGGCCCAGCCCGTACCGTCCGCACCGGCCCCGAAGGCCTTGCACCGGCCGTCGGCCGACAGGCCGCGCTGACGGCTGAACTCCACGAACACGGACGGACCGGCCATCACCGTGACACCGCCGACGAGGGCCATCGAGCACTCGCCGCTCCTCAGGGCCTGGGTCGCCAGGTGCAGCGCCACCAGGGACGACGAGCACGCCGTGTCGACCGTGACCGCCGGGCCTTCGAGACCGAAGGTGTACGAGACGCGCCCTGAAGCGACGCTGCCCGCGCTGCCGTTGACGAGGTAGCCCTCGAGGCCGGCCGGCGAGGTGTGCACGCGGCCGCCGTAGTCGTGGTACATCACGCCGGCGAAGACACCGGTCCTGCTGCCCCGCACCGAGGCCGGGTCGATGCCGGCCCGCTCGAACGCCTCCCACGACGTCTCCAGCAGCAGCCGCTGCTGCGGGTCCATCGCCAGCGCCTCACGCGGCGAGATCCCGAAGAACTCGGCGTCGAAGTCCGCCGCGTCGTGCAGGAAGCCGCCTTCCCGGGTGTAGCTGGTGCCCCACTGGTCGGGGTTCGGGTCGTAGAGCTTCTCGACGTCCCAGCCGCGGTCCTCGGGGAAGCCCGACACCGCGTCGCGGCCGGAGAACACCAGCTGCCACAGGTCTTCGGGCGACTGCACGCCACCGGGGTAGCGGCAGGCCATGCCCACGATCGCGATCGGCTCGTCCGCCGCGCCGGTGGCCGTGGCGACGGTCGCCGGCGCGGCCGCCGCCTCGCCGGGGCCGGCGGCTTCGGCGGTGAGGAAGCGGGCGAGGGTGAGCGGGTTCGGGTAGTCGAAGATCAGTGTGGCGGGCAGGCGCATGCCGACGGCCGCGTTGAGACGGTTGCGCAGTTCGACGGCGGTCAGCGAATCGAACCCGATGTCCTTGAACGAGTCGTCCGCGCCGACGGCCTGTGCGCCGGCGTGCCCGAGGACGGTGGCGACCTCGGTACGGACCAGGTCCAGCACCACCTGCTCGCGCTCGGCCTCCGGCAGCCCGGCCAGCCGCCGACCCAGCGATCCCTTCGGCGCGGCCTGCGCCGCCGATGCCGTGCGCCGGACCGGCGCGACCCTGACCATGCCGCGGAGAACCGCCGGTACGGGCTGTCCCTGTCCGTCGCGGAAGGCGGAGGTGTCGAGCCGGATCGGGACGACGGCCGCCCGCCCGGTGGCCAGGGCCGCGTCGAACATCCGCAGGCCGTCCGCCGGCGGGATCGCGGCGAGGCCCATGCGCTTGATGCGCGTGAGATCGGTGTGGTCGAGGCTGCCGGTCATCGCGCTCTCGCTGTCCTGCGCCCACAGGCCCCACGCCAGCGAGGTGGCGGGCAGGCCCTGGGCACGGCGGTGCTCGGCGAGGGCGTCGAGGAACGTGTTGGCGGCGGCGTAGTTCCCCTGGCCCGGCGTGCCGAGGGTGCCCGCCACGGAGGAGAAGAGCACGAACGCGGACAGGTCGCCGGTCAGCTCACCGGCCACTTCGTGCAGGTTCAGCGCCGCGTCCACCTTGGGGCGGAACACGCCGTCCAGCCGCTCGGGCGTCAGCGAAGCGACGATTCCGTCGTCCAGGACGCCGGCGGTGTGGATGATCGCGGACAGGCTCCGCCCGGCCAGGAGTTCGCGGACGGCGTCGCGGTCGGCCACGTCGCAGGCGGCCCAGGTGACCTCGGCGCCCTGCGCGGTCAGGTCGGCGGCGAGCTCGGCCGCACCGGGTGCGTCCCCGCCGCGGCGGCTGACGAGCAGCAGGCTGCGAACGTCGTGCTCGGCGACCAGGTGCCGGGCGAACAGCCCGCCCAGCCCGCCCGACGCGCCGGTCAGCAGGACGGTGCCGGAACCGAGATCCGGGAGCTCCGTCTCCGCGTCCGACGCGGCGGTGCGGACCAGCCTCGGCACCAGGACCTCGCCCGCGCGCACCGCGGCCTGCGGCTCGCCGGAGGCGATCAGGCCGGGCATCACCCGGGCAGGACCGGCGTCGTCGTCACCACTACCGGCATCGGCGCCCGCCTCGGCGCCGGCATCGGCATCGGCATCGGTCTCGACCAGCACAATGCGGTCGGGGTTCTCGCTCTGTGCCGAGCGCACCAGCCCGCGGACCGCCGACTGGGCGAGGTCTCCCGTACGCATCACGAGCACCAGCCGCGACGAGCGTTCCTCGGCCAGCCACCACTGCACCAGCTCCAGCACGGCGTTGCCGACCTCGCGGACCCGGGTGGCGGTGTCCGCAGCGGCCCCGGTCGGGCAGGGCACGACCACGGCGTCGGTGCCGGCGTCCGGCAGCGCGCCCGCGGCCCGCAGCGCGGCGAGGTCCTCGTACGTCTCGATCCTCATGCCGTCCGGCGCGGCCGGCAGGCTGACCGGTGTCCACTCCAGGCCGAAGAGCGAGTCGTCGCCACCGGCACCGGCGCGCAGCTGGTCGGCGGGGACCGGGCGCAGCGTCAGGGAGTCGATCCGTGCGACCGGCTCGCCGGTGCCGTCGGCCAGCACCAGCGACACCGTGGAGGTGCCGGTGCCGGCGCGCGAGACCTTCACCCGGAGGGCGGAGGCGCCGGCGGCCGCCAGGTGCACGCCGCTCCAGGCGAACGGCAGCAACCCGTTCCCCGTTCCGGCCTCGGGCTCGACCGCCCCCAGCCAGACGGTGTGCAGGGCCGCGTCGAACAGTGCGGGGTGCAGGCCGTACGCGCCCGCGTCCGTCCGCTCGGCGCCGGGCAGTTCCACCTCGGCGAAGAAGTCGTCCCCGCTCCGCCACGCGGCACGCAGCCCCTGGAAGACGGGGCCGTAGTCCAGCGCCATGCCCGCGAGGCGGTCGTAGAAGCCGTCGACGTCGACCGGCTCGGCGCCCGCGGGCGGCCATGCGGCGAGCGAACCCTCCACCAGGCCCGGGGCGACGGCCAGGAAGCCGGACGCGTGCCGGACCCACGCCCGCTCGGACTCGTCCTCGTGGGCGTACGCGTCCTCGTCGTCGTTCCGCGAGTGCACGGTCAGCGGCCTGCGGCCGGTGCCGTCGTCGGCGCCGACGCGCACCTGCAGGGCGACGCCGCCGCGCCCGGGCACGAGCAGCGGGGTCTCCAGCGTCAGCTCTTCCAGCAGGTCGCAGCCCACGGCGTCGGCAGCGGTGATCGCCAGCTCGACGAAGGCGGTTCCCGGCAGCAGAGCGACCCCGTTCACGGCGTGGTCCACCAGCCACGGGTGCGTGTGCGCCGAGAGCCGCCCGGTGAGCAGGTGCCCGTCGCCACCGGCCAGCGGCACGGCGGCGCCGAGCAGCGGGTGGCCGGCCTCGCCCTGGCCCACCGCACGCATGTCACCCGCGGAGGCCGGGGCGTCGAGCCAGTAGCGCTCGCGCTGGAAGGCGTACGTGGGCAGGGCGATGCGCCGGGCGCCGGGGAAGAAGGCGTGCCAGTCCACGTCGACGCCGCGGACGTGCAGCTGGGCGTACGCGGTGGTGATCGCCTGCGGCTCGGGGCGGTCGGCGCGGAGGACGGGGACGGTGACGATGTCGTCGCCTTCGCCGTCGAGGCAGCCCTGGGTGAGGGCGCTGAGGACGCCGCCGGGGCCGATCTCCACGAACGTCGTCACGCCCAGGTCGTGCAGGGTCTGCACACCATCGGCGAAACGGACCGCTTCGCGGACGTGGCGGACCCAGTACTCGGGGGTGTACGGCTCGGCCAGGCCGCCCGTGAGGTTGGAGACCACCGGAATCCGCGGCTCGCCGAAGGTGAGACCGCGGACGACCGCGGCGAAGTCCTCCAGCATCGGGTCCATCAACGGCGAATGGAAGGCATGACTCACCTTCAGCCGCGACGTCTTGCGACCCTGACCGGCAAAGATCTCACCGATCGCGACGGCAGCGTCCTCCGCACCGGAGACCACCACGGACCGCGGGCCGTTGACGGCCGCGATGCCGACCTGTTCGGTCAGGTGCGGGAGAACTTCCTCCTCGGTCGCCTGGACCGCCACCATCGCACCGCCCGCAGGCAGCGCCTGCATCAGCGCGGCACGTGCCGACACCAGCTTCGCCGCATCGGCGAGCGACAGCACACCCGCCACATGAGCCGCAGCGATCTCACCGACCGAGTGACCGGCCACGTAATCCGGCCGCACACCCCACGATTCGAGGAGCCGGAACAGCGCCACCTCGACAGCGAACAGCGCAGGCTGGGTGCACCCGGTCTGGTGAAGCGTTTCCGCATCCACATCCACCGGCGCATCCAGCAGCGCACACACCTCGTCGTAGGCGGCAGCGAACACCGGGTACGCCGCGTACAACTCACGCCCCATCCCGAGCCGCTGCGACCCCTGACCCGAGAACAGGAACCCGACCTTGTCCGCCGGGTGCGCGCGCCCCGCA
Organism: Streptomyces sp. KLMMK; assembly: GCF_036961605.1. Taxonomy (NCBI): domain Bacteria; kingdom Bacillati; phylum Actinomycetota; class Actinomycetes; order Kitasatosporales; family Streptomycetaceae; genus Streptomyces; species Streptomyces sp. KLMMK. The sequence continues at coordinate 16,919 of NZ_JBAMDC010000067.1, read as the reverse complement.
ACGACGTTGGCCACCGGCTCGCCCGCCGCCAGGGCCTCCAGGCCCGCCCGCAGTTCGGCCGCGTCGGTGCCGACCACCGCAGCCCGGTGGTCGAGCGCCGATCGCGTCGTGGCCGACGAGAATCCGGCGTCGACCGGTGACACGTCGTCGGCCGCGTAGGCCAGCAGACGCTCGGCCTGGGCCCGCAGCGCCGCCTCGCTCTTCGCCGACAGCACCCACGGCACGGGCACCGGGCGGTGTTCCCCGGCCGGCTCGGCCGCGGCCTCCGCGGGCGCCTCCTCGATGATCGTGTGCGCGTTGGTGCCGCCGATGCCGAAGGACGACACCGCGGCCCGGCGCGGCAGCTCGCCCGCGGGCCACTCCACCGCCTCGGTCAGCAGCCGCACCGCACCCGCCGACCAGTCCACGTGCGCGGTCGGCTCGTCCACGTGCAGCGTCTGCGGCAGCATGCCGTGCTGCATCGCCAGGACCATCTTGATCACACCGGCGACACCTGCCGCAGCCTGCGTGTGACCGATGTTGGACTTGACCGAGCCCAGCCACACGGGCCGGTCGCCGGAGTGCTCCTGGCCGTACGTCGCCAGGAGCGCCTGGGCCTCGATCGGGTCGCCCAGCTTGGTGCCCGTGCCGTGCGCCTCGACGGCGCCCACGTCGGCCGGCGTGAGTCCGGCCGAGGCCAGGGCCTGCCGGATGACGCGCTGCTGCGAGGGACCGTTGGGCGCGGTCAGGCCGTTGGACGCGCCGTCCTGGTTGACGGCGGAGCCCCGCACGACCGCCAGCACCTGATGTCCGTGGCGCTGAGCGTCGGACAACCGCTCCACCAGCAGCAGGCCGACGCCTTCGCCCCAACCGGTGCCGTCGGCCCCGGCCGCGAACGCCTTGCAGCGGCCGTCCGCCGACAGGCCGCGCTGACGGCTGAACTCCACGAAGAGGTCCGGCGTGGTCATGACGGTCACGCCGCCGACCAGGGCCATGGTGCACTCGCCGCTCCGCAGCGCCTGCGCGGCGAGGTGGAGGGCCACGAGCGAGGACGAGCAGGCCGTGTCGACCGTGACCGCCGGGCCCTCCAGGCCGAACGTGTAGGAGATGCGGCCGGAGACGACCGACGCCGCCTTACCGGTGAGCGCGTACCCCTCGATCTCCTCGGGTGCGTTGCGCAGCCCGTTGGCGTAGTCCTGGCCGTTGGTGCCGATGAAGACGCCGGTGCGGCTGGCGCGGACGGACGCGGGGGCGATGCCGGCGCGTTCGAAGGCCTCCCACGCGGTCTCCAGCAGCAGGCGCTGCTGCGGGTCCATGGCCAGCGCCTCGCGCGGCGAGATCCCGAAGAGGGCGGCGTCGAAGCGGTCGGCGCCCTGGATGAAGCCGCCCTCACGCGCGTACGTCCTGCCGGACCGGTCGGGGTCGGGGTCGTAGAGCGAGTCGATGTCCCAGCCGCGGTCGGTGGGGAAGCCGGACACCGCGTCCCGGCCGGAGCGCAGCAGCTCCCACAGGTCCTCCGGCGACTGGACGCCGCCCGGGAAGCGGCAGCTCATGCTGACGATCGCGAGGGGCTCGTCGGTCGCGGCGGCGGCCGTCGCCCGCGCGGCTTCCGCGTCCAGCCCGTGCCGGCCGAGGAGTTCCTCGCGCAGGTGGCGGGCGAGGGCGGTCGGGGTCGGGTGGTCGAAGACCAGGGTGGTGGGCAGCTTGAGGCCGGTGGCCGTGCTGAGCCTGTGGCGCAGCTCGACGGCGGTGAGCGAGTCGAAGCCGGTCTCGCGGAACGTCCGGTCGGCCTCGAAGGCGCCCTTGCCCGTGTGACCGAGCACCGCGGCGGCCTGCTCGCGGACCAGGTCCAGCAGGAGGCGGTCCTGCTCCCCCGGCGTACCGCCCAGGAGACGCCGGCCCAGCGCGGACGCGGGCACATCGGTGCTCTGCGCGGCCCGGGCACCTGCTTCGAGGACCTTGCGGGCCTCGGGCACACCCTGCAGCAGCGGGCAGGGACGGGTGCCGGCGAAGGCGGGGACGAAGCGGTCCCAGTCGACGTCCGCGACGGTCACGGAGGTCTCGCCGTGGGTCAGCGCGCCGTGCAGCACGGAGATCGCGGGAAGGGCCGCGATCGCCCGGACGCCGCGCCGCCGCAGGTGGTCGCCGGCGGCGCCGTCGGCCATGCCGCCGTCCGCCCAGGATCCCCACGCGACGGCGAGCGCGGGCAGGCCCTGCGCACGGCGCTGCTCGGCGAGGGCGTCGAGGAAGGCGTTCGCGGCACCGTAGGCGCCCTGGCCGCCGTTGCCCCAGACACCGGTCATCGAGGAGAACATCACGAAGGCGTCGAGGTCGTGACGGCTGTCCTGCGTGAGCTCGTGCAGGTGGAGCGCGGCGTCCGCCTTGGGACGCAACACGTGGTGCAGCCGCTCCGGCGTGAGCGATTCGACCAAGCCGTCGTCGAGTACGCCCGCGGTGTGCATCACGGCGTTCACGGTGTGCCGGTCGAGCAGCTCGGCGAGCGCGGTCCGGTCGGCCGCGTCGCATGCGGCGACGGTGACCCGGGCGCCCAGTTCCTCCAGCTCCGCCTTGAGTTCGGCGGCGCCCGGAGCGTCGGGGCCCCGGCGGCTGGTGAGCAGCAGGTGTTCGGCTCCGGCGGCGGCGAGCCAGCGGGCCAGGTGCCCGCCGAGCGCACCGGTGCCGCCGGTCACGAGCACGGTGCCGCGCGGCGACCAGGGGGCGTCCACCGGTGCGGCGCTCTGCGGCGCGCGGACGAGGCGGCGGCCGGACACGCCGGAGGCGCGCACGGCGAGCTGGTCCTCGTCGGCCTGGGTCAGCAGGCGGGCCAGCCGCTCCAGCGAGCGGGTGTCGAGTGCGGCGGGCAGGTCGACGAGCCCGCCCCAGCGCTGCGGCTGCTCCAGGGCGACGACGCGGCCCAGGCCCCAGATCCGGGCGGATGCGGGGTCGGTGAGCGGGTCGGAGGTGCCGGTCGACACCGCGCCGCTGGTCAAGCACCACACGGGGGCCTCGATCCCGGCGTCGCCGAGAGCCTGGAGGAGCAGGACGAGCCGCTGGAGGGCGTCCGTTCCCGGCTCGGCCCGTGCTTCAGCCCCTGCCGCGGCGAACACGATGCCTGCGGCTTCCCCGTACCCGGCGTCGGCCAGGGACCGGGCCAGGGAGTCGCGGTCGGCGTCCTCGTCCACGACGAACGGGACGAGGTCGACGCCGAGTTCCGTCAGGCCGGTGCGGATCGCCGCGGTCCATGCGGTCTCCTCGGGGACCACGTAGAGCCAGATGCCCGACGGAGCGGCACCTCCGATGTCACCGAGCGGCTGCCAGGTGATCCGGTAGCGCCAGCCGTCGGCGGTGGACTGCTCGCGGCGCTGCCGGCGCCAGGCGGACAGCTTGGGTGCCACCACGTCCAGTTCGGCGGGCTCCAGGCCCAGGAGCGCGCCGAGCGAGGAACGGTCCTCGCTCTCGACCGAGTCCCAGAACTCGGCGTCCAGCGCCTCCGGGGCGCCGGCGGCGGCCGTTCGGGGCGCATCGAGCCAGTAGCGCTCGCGCTGGAAGGCGTACGTGGGCAGGTCGACGCGGCGGGCGCCGGGGAAGAGCGCCTGCCAGTCCGGGGAGACGCCGTGGGTGTGCAGCTGTCCGAGGGCGAGGGTGATCGCCTCCGGCTCGGGACGGTCGGCACGGAGTGCGGGGACCGTGACGACGGCTTCGTCGTCCAGGCAGCCCTGGGCGAGGGCGCTCAGCACGCCGCCCGGACCGATCTCCACGAACGTCGTCACGCCCAGGTCGTGCAGGGTCTGCACACCATCGGCGAAGCGCACCGCTTCGCGGACGTGCCGGACCCAGTACTCCGGCGTGTACGGCTCGGCCAGGCGGCCGGTCAGGTTGGAGACCACCGGGATCCGCGGCTCGCTGAAGGACAGACCACCCACGACCTCGGCGAAGTCGGCCAGCATCGGGTCCATCAGCGGCGAGTGGAAGGCGTGGCTGACCTTCAGCCGGGACGTCTTACGGCCCTGCTGCTTGAAGACCTCGGCAATCGCGGTGACCGCGTCCTCGACGCCGGAGACCACCACGGACTGCGGACCGTTGATCGCCGCAATGCCCACCTGCTCGGTGAGATGCGGGAGTACTTCTTCCTCGGTCGCCTGGACCGCCAGCATCGCGCCACCGGAAGGCAGCGCCTGCATCAGCGCAGCGCGCGCCGACACCAGCTTCGCCGCATCGGCGAGCGACAGCACACCCGCCACATGAGCGGCCGCAATCTCGCCTACGGAGTGACCGGCCACGTAATCCGGCCGGATCCCCCACGACTCCAGCAGCCGGAACAGCGCCACCTCGATCGCGAACAACGCAGGCTGCGTCGACCCTGTCTGGTGCAGCTCCTCCGACTCGATGTCCACCGGCGCGTCCAGCAGGGCACACACCTCGTCGTACGCCGCGGCAAAGACGGGGTAAGCCTCGTACAGCTCACGCCCCATCCCGATCCGCTGCGATCCCTGACCCGAGAACAGGAACCCGGCCTTGCCCCCGAGGGCGCCGCCCACCGGAGCAGCACCCGAGGTCAGTGCCTCCAGGCCCCGCCGGAAGCCGGCGAGGTCCTCACCCACGACCACCGCGCGACGCTCCAGCACCGCACGCGACGTGGCCAGTGAGAACGCCACATCGGCCGGCCGGACCTCGGCACCCTCCGTGTCCAGGAAGGACAGCAGCCGGCCCGCCTGGTCCCGCAACGCCGCATCGTTCTTAGCCGACAGCACCCACGGGACCGGCCCGGCAACGGTCGCCTCGCGGGCGGGCGCGTCGCTCGTCGCGGCCTGCTCGACGATGACGTGTGCGTTGGTGCCGCTGATGCCGAACGAGGACACCGCGGCCCGGCGCGGCAGGTCGCCCGCGGGCCACTCCACCGCCTCGGTCAGCAGCCGTACGCCACTCGCCGACCAGTCCACGTGCGGGGTCGGCTCGTCGACGTGCAGGGTCTGCGGCAGCACGCCGTGCTGCATCGCCATGACCATCTTGATCACGCCTGCCACGCCTGCCGCGGCCTGGGTGTGGCCGATGTTGGACTTCAGGGAGCCCAGCCACAGCGGCCGGTCGCCGTCCCGCCCCTGGCCGTAGGCGGCGATGAGCGCCTCGGCCTCGATGGGGTCGCCGAGCCGCGTGCCCGTACCGTGCGCCTCCACCGCGTCGACGTCGCCCGGCGCGAGTCCGGCCGAGGCCAGGGCCTGCCGGATCACCCGCTGCTGCGAAGGGCCGTTCGGCGCCGTGAGTCCGTTCGAGGCGCCGTCCTGGTTGACCGCGCTGCCCCGCACGACCGCCAGCACCTGGTGGCCGTTGCGCTCGGCGTCGCTGAGCCGCTCCACCAGCAGCATGCCGACGCCCTCGGCCCAGCCGGTGCCGTCCGCGCCGGCCGCGAACGCCTTGCAGCGGCCGTCCGCCGACAGGCCGCGCTGACGGCTGAACTCCACGAACATGCCGGGCGTGGACATCACGGTGACGCCGCCGGCCAGGGCCATCGTGCACTCGCCGCTCCGCAGCGACTGGATGGCCAGGTGCAGGGCGACCAGGGACGACGAGCACGCCGTGTCCACCGTGACCGCCGGGCCCTCCAGGCCGAACGAGTAGGCCACGCGGCCCGAGGCGACGCTGGTCGTCGTGCCGGTCAGCAGGTAGCCCTCGATGCCGTCGACCGGCTCGTGCAGCCGGGGGCCGTAGTCCTGTGCCGTCGCGCCGATGAACACGCCCGCCCGGCTCCCGCGGAGCGTGGCCGGGTCGATGCCGGCGCGTTCGAAGGCTTCCCACGCGGTCTCCAGGACCAGCCGCTGCTGCGGGTCGATCGCGGCGGCCTCGCGGGGGCTGATGCCGAAGAAGCCTGCGTCGAACTCGGCCGCCTCGTGGAGGAAGCCGCCCTGCCGCGTCGAGGACTTGCCGGGGGTGCCGGGCTCCGGGTCGTAGAGCGCTTCGACGTCCCAGCCGCGGTCCGCCGGGAATCCCGAGACGGCGTCGCCGCCGGAGGCGACGAGCCGCCACAGCTCCTCCGGGGAGCGCACGCCGCCGGGGAGCCGGCAGCTCATGGCCACGATGGCGATGGGCTCGTCGGGGTCGGCAACGGTCCCGGACAGGGCGACCGCCGCGCCCTCGCCCAGGGATTCCGCGCCGAGGTGGCGGGCGAGGGCGGCAGGGGTCGGGTGGTCGAAGAGCAGTCCGCTGGGCAGGCGCAGCCCGGTGGCCTCGCTGAGCTGGTTGCGCAGTTCCACCGAGCTGAGCGAGTCGAAGCCGAGGTCCTTGAAGGTCCACTCGGCCTGGACCCGGCCGGCTTCGGCGTGTCCGAGGACGGCGGCGATGTGTGCGCGGACCAGGTCGAGCACCGCTTCGTCGCGCTCGGACCCGGGCAGGCCGGCCAGCCGCTGGGCCAGGGCTCCCACCGGCTCGCTCGCAGTCCCGGCGGTCGCTTCCCGGTGCGGGGCGGCAGGCGCGCAGGAGGCGTCGGCGGAGGCGGGGGCGGAGGGCGTGGTGGCGCCGTCCAGCCAGTACCGCTGCCGTTCGAACGCGTAGGTGGGGAGCGCGACCTTACGCCGTGCGCCCCGCCCGTCGAACAGGGCGGTCCAGTCCGGTTCCACGCCGTGGACGTGCAGCGAGGCGACCGCCGCCAGCAGGGCGTGGGCCTCGGGACGGCGGGCGCGCAGGGCGGGCACGAACAGGGCGTCGCCGTCGGCACCGGTGCGGGCCATGGAGGTCAGTACACCACCGGGGCCGAGCTCCAGGTAGGTGCGGACGCCCTGCTCGTCGAGGCGGGCGACGCCGTCGGCGAACCGGACCGCGTCACGGACGTGGCGGACCCAGTAGTCGGCCGTGCTCCCCTCGTACTCCCCTTCGGCGGACAGCCGGCCCGTCACGTTGGAGACGATCGGGATGCGCGGGGCGTCGAAGGCCAGGTCTTCGGCCACGCGGCGGAACTCCGCCAGCATGGGTTCCATGTGCGGGGAGTGGAAGGCGTGGCTGACCCGCAGCCGGCTGGTCTTGCGGCCCAGGGCCGCGAAGGCGTCGGCGATCTCGGTGACGAGGTCCTCGTCGCCGGAGACGACGACGGAGTCCGGGCCGTTCAGCGCGGCGATGCTCACGCGGTCCGTGCGGTCGCCGATGCGGGCGCGGACCTCGTCCTCCGCGGCCTGGATCGCGACCATGGCGCCGCCGGCGGGAAGCGCCTGCATCAGGCGGCCGCGCGCGGCGACCAGGGCGCAGGCGTCGGCGAGCGAGAGGACGCCGGCCACGTGTGCGGCGGCGAGTTCGCCGACGGAGTGGCCCATCAGCACGTCGGGGGTGATGCCCCAGCTCTCCAGCAGCCGGAACAGGGCGACCTCGACCGCGAACAGCGAGGTCTGGGTGTAGAGGGTCCGGTCGAGTTCGGCCGCTTCCGCGGAGCCCTCGGGTGCGAACATCACCTCGCGCAGCGGCCGCGGCAGCCGGGGGTCGAAGTGTGCGCACACCTCGTCCAGCGCGGCGGCGAACTGCGGGAATGCCTCGGCCAGTTCACGGCCCATGGCGGCGCGCTGGCTGCCCTGGCCGGAGAAGAGGAAGGCGAGCTTGCCGCGCGGGCGGGTGCGGCCCGTGGTCAGGGCGGCGTCGATGCCGCCGGTGGACAGCTCGCGCAGGGCGCGCAGGAAGTCGTCGCGGTCCTCGCCCACGATGCCGGCCCGGTGTTCGAACGCGGTGCGGCCGGTGGCCAGTGACCGGCCGACGTCGGGCAGGGCGAGGCCGGGGTGCGCCTCGGCGTGCGAGAGCAGGGCGGCGGCCTGGGCACGCAGCCCGGAGGCGGTCTTGGCGGACAGCGGCCACAGCGTCGGAGTCGTCGCCGTCCCTGTGCTCGCCGCCGTCCCTGTGCTCGCCTCCGTTCCCGTACCCGCTTCCGTATCGGTACCCGCCTCCGCACCGGCGCGGTGTTCCGCCAGCACGATGTGGCAGTTGGTGCCGCCCATGCCGAACGAGCTGACTCCGGCGAGCAGCGGGCGGTCGTCCTGGGCGTCGTCCCACGCGGCGTGCTCGGTCTGTACCCGGAGGTTCAGCCGGGTCAGCGGGATCGCCGGGTTCGGGGTCTCGAAGTTGAGGCTGGCGGGCAGTTCGCGGTGGCGGAGCGCCAGGGCTGCCTTGAGCAGGCCGGTGATGCCGGCGGCGCCCTCCAGGTGGCCGACGTTGGTCTTGGCCGAGCCGACCCGCAGCGGCCGCTCGGGGTCGCGTCCGGCGCCGGTGCCTAGCACCGCGCCGAGCGCGGCCGCCTCGATCGGGTCGCCGACCTTGGTGCCGGTGCCGTGCAGTTCCACGTAGCCGACGTGGGCGGGGTCGACTCCGGCCCGCTCGTAGGCGAGGCGGAGCACCTGTTCCTGTCCGGACTGCAGGGGCACGGTCAGGCCGTCGCCGCCGCCGTCGTTGTTGACGGCGCTGCCGCGGATCACGCAGTAGACCGGGTCGCCGTCCGCGACGGCCCGGGCCAGCGGCTTGAGGACGACGATGCCGCCGCCCTCGCCGCGTACGTAGCCGTTCGCGCGGGCGTCGAAGGTGAAGCACCGGCCGTCCGGGGAGAGGCCGCCGAACTTGGCGGCGCCCAGGGTGCTTTCGGGGACGATGTTGAGGTTCACGCCGCCCGCGAGGGCGATCGTCGACTCGCCCTTGCGGAGGCTCTCGCAGGCCAGGTGGACGGAGACCAGGGAGGAGGACTGGCCGGAGTCCACGGTCATGCTCGGGCCGTTCAGGCCGAGGAAGTACGAGACCCGGTTGGCGATGATGCTGCGGTGCAGACCGGTGACGGTGTGCGGGGAGATGGCGGTGAGCCCGGAGCGGTGGTGCAGGGTCGCGTAGTCGTCCCAGATGGCACCGACGAAGATTCCGGTCCGGGTGGAGCGCAGCGTCCCGGCGCGCACGTGCGCGTCCTCCAGCGCTTCCCAGGCCAGTTCCAGCACGAGCCGCTGCTGCGGGTCCATGGCGGCGGCTTCCTTGGGGGAAAGCCCGAAGAACCCGGCGTCGAAGTGGCCGATGCGGTCGAGGAATCCGCCGCGGCGGATGTCGGTCCTGCCCGGTACGGCCGGGTCGGCGTCGGCCACCGCGGCCCCGTCCCACCGGTCCGGGGGGACATCGGTGATCGCGTCCGCTCCCTCGCTGAGCAGCCGCCAGAAGGCGGCCGGATCGGCGGCTCCGGGCAGCCGGCAGGCAAGACCGATGACAGCTATGTCATCGGTCCTGACCGCCGAACCGGCGCGATTCCCCGATCCGCCCGATCCGTTGAGCCCGGACTCGACCATATTGCGCTCCACCCACCCACACAGAGAACGAAAAGGCACCACCCCGGCCCGCGATGCGTGCGATCGGCTCGACGGTCGATGGCGCGACAACTCGACGGCTCGACGGCTCGACCGGCCGCAGCATGTGGCGGGGTGGCCCCAGTTTCGTTCCCGCGGCCGCCTTCCGGCGCTGCAGCCGATGAGGTCTAGGGGAATCCCAAACGGACGGCATACGTGAAGGCCGGCGGCCCGGGCGCATCACTAAGGAGAACCCTAGGGACAGCCGTGGGAGGGTTATCGGCCGTATAGATTCCCTCGCATTTTCCTCTGACGAAGAGGTCTCTTCGCTCATGACGCAATCAAGAGAAGCCGAAAATCGCTTAGCCCGGCCTTTTCCCACGGCGCGCCCCTCCGGCTGCCCCTTCGACCCGCCCGCGCCCTTCACCGAAGCGCGCGAGGAGTGCCCGGTCACCCCGTTGCGCTACCCCGACGGGCACGTCGGCCGCCTGGTCACCGGTCTGCAGGCCGCGCGGAGCGTGCTGGGCGACACCCGGTTCAGCTCCCTGCCGGCCGGGAAGCGCTCCCCGGTGAAGGTGCCGGGCTCCGAGCTGAGCACCGACGCCCTCCCCCCGGGCATGTTCGTCAACATGGACCCGCCGGACCACACCCGTTACCGCCGTCTGCTGAGCAAGCACTTCACCATCCGGCGGGTGCGGGAACTCCGGCCGCGGATCCAGGAAATGACGGACCGCCTGCTGGACGAGATGGAGAGCGCGGGCGGGCCCGTCGACCTGGTGCAGGCATTCGCCAAGCCGCTGCCCACCCTGGTGACGTCGGAGCTGCTCGGGCTGCCGGAGGCGGACCGGTCGCAGTTCGGGCGTCATGTCGACGTCCTCTTCAGCCTCTCCAGCAGTGGAGAGGAGATGCAGCAGTCGATGATGGGGCTCGGCGGCATGCTGAACGCCCTCATCGCGGCCGCGCGGAAGGACCCGGGCCCGGACATCCTCGGCAGGCTCACCGTCGAGACCGACCTGACCGACGAGGAACTGCTCGGCATCACGATCGTCCTGCTCATCGCGGGGCTGGAGACCACCACCAACATGCTGGCGCTGGGCACGTACGCCCTGCTGCGCCACCCCGGCCAGCTGGCCGCCCTGCGCGCCGACTGGTCCCTGATGGACGACGCCGTCGAAGAGCTGCTGCGCTACCTCAGCGTCGTGCAGATCGGCCCGATCCGGGTCGCCGCCGAGGACTTCGAGTTCGAGGGGCAGCCGATCCGCAAGGGCGAGGTCGTCACGGTGTCGCTCCCCGCCGCCAACCGTGACCCGCTCGGCTTCGACAACCCCGACAGCCTCGACATCCGTCGCGGCGCGACCCGGCACGTCGCCTTCGGCAGCGGCCCGCACCAGTGCATGGGTCACCACCTGGCCCGCCTCGAACTCGGCATCGGCTACGAATCGCTGCTGCGCCGCTTCCCCCGCCTGGAGCTCGCCGTCCCGGCGGAGGAGGTCGGCACCCGCGAGATGATGGTCACGTACGGCGTCCTCGAACTGCCGGTGCGCTGGTGAGGGGGCGGCCGTGATGAGGATCGAGATCGACGAGGACCTGTGCTGCGGCGCGGGCACCTGTGTGCTCCTCGCCCCCGACGTGTTCGACCAGAACGACGAGGACGGCACGGTGATCCTGCTCGATGCCGCCCCGGGCGAAGAACAGCGCGCAGCGGTGGAGGAGGCCGCCGTGCGGTGCCCGACGGCGGTCATCAGAATCGTATGAAACGGAACACGCTCCTCAACCACCGTCCGGCCCTCTGACCCCTGCGGGCGGAGTGGACCAGGCGGCCGGCCGCGTCCGGTCACGGCATTCCGCCGTGACCGGGCGCGGCCGGCTTTTCGCCGGGTACCGTCGCCGCCTGGGCCGGGCTGCTGCCTTGACCAGTGGCGGCAGGGTGCAGCCAGTACCCTATGCGCCGGCCCTGAGGTTCGGCCCCGCGGTAGGTCCGGCACATGCCGAGGAGAGTGCCGTTCGCTTGGACGCCTTGCAGGCATCAGCCGGAGTGGTCGGCTGACCGCGATACGTGTGAGGTGTCCGGGCCCGAGCGCCGGGAACGTGACCGTTTCGTAGCGAGTTCAAGCTCAGTAGGCCGGACTGCCCGACGGAACGGGCGCGACCGTGCGGTCGCCGAATGCGGTCCACGGGAGCCAGCCGCTGCCGGGCCGGGCCTGTACGCGGGTGCGTATCCGTCCTTGGGCGGTGACGGCGAAGACGTGGATCCGTCCGGTGGCATCGGTCGTGGCCGTGGGCAGGGCGGCCAGCTGGACGCCCTGCTCGCCGAAGTCGTCAGCAGGGTCCCAGCCGCCGCCGGGGGTGGCCTGCCGGCGGTGGCTGAGCCGGGCGCCGCCGGGAGACAGGGCGAAGGCGTCGAGCCTGCCGTCGGCGCCGGTGACGAGCGCCGGGGCGGTGGCGGTCCAGCCGAACATCGGTTGCCAGGCGTCCCAGCCTCCGCTCGGCACGGTCTGGCGCCGGGAGAACGTCGCCACACCGGACGGAGCCGTCGCGGCGACGATGAGCCTGCCGCTGCCGTCGCGTGCCACGCGCGGCGCGGTGCCGGCCGCGGTGCCGAAGCGGCTCCACTGCGCCCAGGCACCGTTGGGTGTCTCCTGCCACCGGTGGTAGATGCCGGCGCCACCGGGCGCGAGGGCGAAGACTTCCAACCGCCCGTCGGCGTTGGCGGTGACGACGGGCGGTGCACCCGCGGGCCCGCCGAAGCCGCCGTCCCACGCGTCCCAGGTCAGCGATCCAGGTGAGGTCTGCCGTCGCTGGGCGATGGCGGTGCCGCCCGGGGCGAGTGCGAAGACCTCCAGTCCGCCGTCGGCGTTGCGGGCGACGGCGGGGGCTGCGCCTGCCGGGCCGCCGAACTCCTCCCAGTCGTGCCAGCTGCCGTCCGGCCGCTGCACCCGGTGGTGCAGGCCGGCGCCGCCCGGGGCGAGGGAGAACACCTCCAGCCTGCCGTCGGCGTTGCGGCCGAGCGTGGGAACCGCCCCGGCCGGCCCGCCGAACGGCTCCCACGGCGACCACGCGTCGGCCTGCGGGTCGAGCTGGACGCGTCGCAGCATCGAACGGTCGCTCGCGTCCAGCGCGAACACGGTCAGCCGGCCGTCGGCATCGAGTCCGGCGGCGGGGTTGTCGACGCTCTGCCAGGGCGGTGGTGTGTCCCGCCACTGCAAGGGGGCGAGGGAGAGACCCCGGTGGAACCAGCCCGCGGCACTCCCGTACCACTCCTGTCCGTCGGTGACCGCCTCGGCCGCGTGACCGGGCACGTGGCCCGCGTAACCGCCGAGGCCGAAGGAGAACGGGTTCCGGGACGCGAACACGTCTGTGCCGTCGTAGCCGTTGCGGGGCCCGATGAGCAGGTAGTACCAGCCGTCCCGCTCGACGACGAAGGGCGACTCGGTGACCGATACCGTCGCGGCGGTGGTCGCGTCGGTGAACGCGATTCCCGGTTCGGTCCAGTGCAACAGGTCGCCGGAGCGCCGGAAGGCCACCACGTGCCGGCCGGACTGGCCGTCCCCACCGGACTGGCCGTCCCCACCGTCCTGGCCGTCCTGGCCGGACAGTTCGGTGTAGTACATCACCCACTGCCCGGCGATCCTCACCACCATCGGGTCGCGCGCCACGCGCCCCCGGAAGAGCGGGCCGGTCGGGATCCGCGTCCAGGTGAACAGGTCGGTCGAGGTGGCGAGGTTGATCGCGGCACCGCTCCGGCCGCCGGCGGCGTAGAACATCCAGTACGTGCCGCCCGCCTCGATGACGTGCGGCGCCCACAGGTGCTCCTCCCCGAAGTAGGCCGGGTCGGCGGTCAGCGCGTCGGCGTGCGTGGTCCACGGTCCGTACGGATCCGGGGCGGAGGCGTGGGCGAAAGAGACCTCGGCGGCGCTGTCGGGGGCTTGGCCGGAAGGCGCACCGGCACCGACGATGCTGAACAGGTGCCACCGGCCGGCCGCCTTGATCAGCGTGTGGTCGTTCAGGTAGCGCCGTACTCCGGGGGTGGACGGATCGTGGACGTGTGTGAAGGGCCCCGCGCCGATCCACTGGTGGGGCGGGGGCGGCGCGGCGGTGGCGACGGCACCGCCCACGACTCCCGGCACTGCGAGTGCGCCCGCCGCGGCGCAGCCCTGGAGCAGACGGCGTCTGCTGATCGGATGCATGGGTCCTCCCGCAGGGGGTGCCGCGGCCGGCCGGGCGTCGCCGCCCCGGCCGGCCGCGGGTGTCGGGTCACTTGACGGGCGGGCCGGAAGTGCTGTTGAGCCAGGCCCATTCGGACCAGGTGCTGAAGCCGGTCTGCCACCTGTGGTGGACCCCGGCCTGGCTGGTCCCGAAGACCTCGATGCGGCCGTCGGCATTGGCCGTGGCGCTGATCTCGGTGCCGCCGGTTCCGAAGTTCTCCCAGTCGGCATAAGGGGCGTTCACGCCCTTCTGCCAGATGTGCGCGGCGGTCTCACCGTTGATGGCGAAGACCTCCACACGTCCGTCGGGGCTGCGATCGCTGGTGAGCCGGGAATTCGCAGGACCGTGCGCCGGCTCCCAGCCCGACCAGCTGGTCGGGCTCGTCTGGTACCGGTGGAACACCCCCACCGGCCCGGAGGCGAACACCTCGATACGGCCATCCGCGTTATGGTCGACGGTCACGTCATGACCGCCACCGCCGAAGTCCTCCCACTGCGACCAGCTGCCATTGACAGCCGTCTGGTACTGATGCTGGAACGTGCTCCCGTTGAGCGCGAACACCTCGAGCCGGCCGTCGACGGCCTTCTCCATCTTCACCCGGCTGCCTTCGGGGCCACCGCCGGAAGGCTCCCACTCCGACCAGCCGCCGTTCGGAGCGGCCTGATACCGGTGGAACACCCCCTTCGGGCCGGAGGCGAACACCTCGATACGACCATCGCCGTTGACTCCCGCGGCCACGCTGCTCCCGCCGGTACCGAACGCCTCCCAGTCCGACCAGGCGCCGGACGGGGAGAGCTGATAGCGGTGCTGGGCGACGTCGCCGTTGATCGCGAACGCCTCCAGGCGTCCGTCGGCGTTCGACGCGATCGCGAGCTGTGCGTTGCCGGGACCACCGAGCCGCTCCCACTCCGACCAGCCGCCGTTGACCTGGGTCTGCCAGGCGTGGTGCACCCCGTCGGCCCCGGCCGCGAACGCCTCCAGCCGGCCGTCGGCCGACCGCGCCGACACCACCCGGCCCGACTCCACCGGGTACACGAGCGGCGCGGGTCCGGGGCCCGGATGCCCGAGGCGCGCCACTGCGGCGCGGGCCTCGTCCATGTGCCGCCGGTGGTGGCCCATGACGTACGTGGACCACGGCTGCCAGTTCTTCCCCTCGTTGGAGATGCGGTAGGCCGCGTTTGCGTTGCACTGGGCGTCGTAGGCGCAGCCGTCGTCGACCTCCGCATGCCAGTAGTTGTTGATCTGCCACAGCCCGCGGTCGGTCGACGCGGGGGTGTTGCCCGTCGTGTTGGACGCGGACGGGTTGCAGCTCGACTCGGCCAGCGCGACGGCGACGGCGAGTTCCAGGGCCTCGCCGCGCCAGCCCGCGTTGTAGCCGACTTGGGCGCACAGGTCGCTCGCGTCCGCGCGTGCCGGTGAGGCGCCGATGACCAGGCCCGCCGTGGCGAGCAGGGGAGCCAGCACCGTCACGACGATGCGGCGGCAAGCGCCCGTCACGGCGACGCGGTGGCCAGCACCCGGCACGACGGTACGGTGGCGAGCGCCTCCGGCCGGCGAAGCCGTTCTCGCTCGCCGGGAGCCCAGGATCGACATCAACTGCTGCCCTTTCAGGTGGCCGGTCATGTGATGGGGGGACCGGAGGTGCTGTTCACCCAGGACCATTGCGACCAGGTGTTGAACCCGGTCTGCCACCTGTGGTGGACCCCCGCCCGGCTGGTGCCGAAGACCTCGATGCGGCCGTCGGCATTGGCGGCGGCCGTGATCTCGGTTCCGCCGGTGCCGAAGTTGTCCCAGTCGCTGTAGGAAGCGTTCAAGCCGTTCTGCCAGATGTGCGCGGCGGTCTCACCGTTGATCGCGAAGACTTCGACGCGCCCGTCAGCGGTGCGGTCGCTCGTGAGCCGGGAATTGGCGGGGCCTCGGGTGGGCTCCCACTCCGACCAGCTGGTGGGGCTCGTCTGGTACCGGTGGAACACCCCCACAGGACCCGATGCGAACACCTCGATACGGCCATCGGCATTGTGGTCGACGGTCACGTCATGACCACCACCGCCGAAGTCCTCCCACTGCGACCAGCTGCCATTGACGGCGGTCTGGTACTGGTGCTGGAAGACGTTCCCGTTGAGCGCGAATACCTCGAGCCGGCCGTCAGGGGCCTTTTCCATCTTCACCCGGCTGCCGGCGGGGCCGCCGCCCGTGGGCTCCCACTCCGACCAACCGCTGTTGGGCGCGGTCTGATATCTGTGGAAGACGCCCACCGGACCGGAGGCGAACACCTCGATACGGCCGTCGGCGTTGACTCCGGCAGCGACGGTGCTTCCGCCGGTACCGAAGTTCTCCCAGTCCGACCAGGCGCCGGACGGCGACAGCTGGTAGCGGTGCTGGACGGTATCGCCGTTGGCCGCGAACGCCTCCAGCCGCCCGTCGGCATTGGGAGCGATCGCGAGCTGCGCGTTACCGGGGCCGCCCACCCGTTCCCACTCCGACCAGCCGCCGTTGACCTGGGTCTGCCAGGCGTGGTGCACTCCGTCGGCCCCGGCCGCGAAGATCTCCAGCCGGCCGTCGGCAGACCGCGCCGAGACCACCCGGCCCGACTCCACCGGATACACGAGCGGCGGAGGCCCGGGGCGTTCGCCCGGCGTGCACGGTATGGTGACGCCGCGTTCCGCGAGGTAGGGAACCGGGTCGATGCCGTGGTTCATGCTGGTGTCGCGTCGCACCCGCAGGTGGAGGTGGGGACCGTCGGCCTGGCCCTCGGCACCCATGAGCGCGATGCGCTGACCGGCCGTGACCCGTTCGCCCACGGCGACGTCCCGCCGGTACATGTGCCCGTACTCGGTCACCGTCCCGTCGGGGTGCAGGATCCGGATCCACTGGCCGTAGCCGTCGGCGGGGCCCGAGTTGATGACCTCGCCGTCGCCCACGGCATGGATCGGAGTGCCGTAGTTGGCGGCGATGTCGATGCCGTCGTGGTCGCGGGCACCGCCGAAGGCATCGGAAATGAATCCGACCGTCGGGCAAGAGGCGGCGAATCCGGCTACCTGGGCCCGAGCGGCGGCCGGGGAGGTCGTCACCAACGCCGGCAATACGGTGACTGCCGCCGCGAGAACGAGGCGCAGCGCACGTCTGGAAAGACCGTGTAGCACGTGGCGTCCTTCCCCTCTCGGGGTCATGTAGGAACGGACGGGTGAGGTACGGTCGGGGCTCGCTGAGCGACGGCTCGCGCGCACCGGCGGGGTGGACGCTAGCCACGGCCGCCCGGCGAGGGCATCGGGAACGCTACGGATTGACGCTGAGTAGCTGAGCGTGTTACCAGCAAGCATCGCCGGGCATCCGCGAGATGATGACGGCATGGCCACCCGGGCCATCGCTGAACTCGGCCCACATGACCGCCAAGCCGTGGCGGCCGCCGGCCGCCTGACCGAGGCAGGGGCCGCTCGGGGAGGCGGTGGAGAC
>NZ_JBAMDC010000669.1:0-1997 GCF_036961605.1 Streptomyces sp. KLMMK | reverse complement strand
GCCCGCGGCGCACCCGCCGGAGCGGACGCCTTGCGGGTCGCCCGGCGGCGCGTACGGCCACGCTTGGAGGAGACGGCGGCCTCCGCTTCCGCGGCGCTGCCGAACCACTCCTCGTCGCCGCCGATCGACGGCTGCAGCTGCGCCTCGGTGACGGCCACCGGCTCCAGCTCGGGCGCCTCGGGGGCCGGCTCGACGGCGGCGGCCGCGGGGGCCTCCGCGATCGAGGGGGCCTCCTCGGCGGCCGGAGCCGCCTCGTGCACGTGCTCGTGCTCGGCCGCGCCGCCCGCGCCCTTGCCCTTCTTCTTGCCGCGCTTACCGCCACCGCCACCGCCGCCGACGGACGCCGGCTGGTCCATGTGGACGATCACGCCGCGGCCGTTGCAGTGCACACAGCCCTCGGAGAAGGACTCCAGCAGGCCCTGGCCCACCCGCTTGCGGGTCATCTGGACCAGGCCCAGCGAGGTCACCTCGGCGACCTGGTGCTTCGTACGGTCCCGGCCCAGGCACTCCAGCAGGCGCCGCAGCACCAGGTCCCGGTTGGACTCCAGCACCATGTCGATGAAGTCGATCACGATGATGCCGCCGAGGTCGCGCAGCCGCAGCTGGCGCACGATCTCCTCGGCCGCCTCCAGGTTGTTCCTGGTGACCGTCTCCTCCAGGTTGCCGCCCTGGCCGGTGAACTTGCCGGTGTTGACGTCGACGACGACCATCGCCTCGGTCCGGTCGATCACCAGGGAGCCGCCGCTCGGCAGCCAGACCTTGCGGTCCAGCGCCTTCATCAGCTGCTCGTCGATCCGGTACGTGGCGAAGACGTCGACGTCCGACGTCCACTTCTGCAGGCGGTCGGCCAGGTCGGGCGCGACGTGCGAGACGTAGCCGTGGATGGTCTCCCAGGCCTGGTCACCACTGACGATGACCTTGGAGAAGTCCTCGTTGAAGATGTCGCGGACGACACGGACGGTCATGTCCGGCTCGCCGTAGAGCAGGCTCGGCGAGCTCGTCGAGATCTGCTTCGCCTTCTTCTGGATGTCCTCCCACTGCGCCTGCAGACGCTCGACGTCACGGCGCAGCTCGTCCTCGCTCGCACCCTCGGCGGCGGTGCGCACGATCACGCCCGCGTCCTCGGGGACGATCTTCTTGAGGATGGTCTTCAGACGCGCGCGCTCGGTGTCGGGCAGCTTGCGGCTGATGCCGGTCATCGAGCCCTCGGGCACATACACGAGGTAGCGGCCCGGGAGGGAGACCTGGCTGGTCAGGCGCGCGCCCTTGTGGCCGATCGGGTCCTTGGTGACCTGGACGAGCACGGACTGGCCGGACTTCAGCGCGGTCTCGATGCGGCGCGGGCCGTTGCCCATGCCGAGCGCCTCGAAGTTGACCTCGCCGGCGTAGAGGACGGCGTTGCGGCCCTTGCCGATGTCGACGAAGGCGGCCTCCATCGACGGCAGCACGTTCTGGACCTTGCCCAGGTAGACGTTGCCGACGTAGCTGGTGGCCTGCTCCTTGTTGACGAAGTGCTCGACGAGGACGTTGTCCTCCAGCACGCCGATCTGGGTGCGCTCGCCGCTCTGGCGGACGACCATCACCCGCTCGACGGCCTCGCGGCGGGCCAGGAACTCGGCCTCCGTGATGATCGGCACGCGGCGGCGGCCCTGCTCGCGGCCCTCACGGCGGCGCTGCTTCTTCGCCTCCATGCGGGTCGAGCCCTTGATGGACTGCACCTCGTCGAAGCCGGTGCCCGGCTCGCGCTCCTCGCGCTTGCGCGGCTCGCGGACCTTGACGACCGTGCGCTCGGGCTCGTCCGCACCCGGCTCGGTGTCGATGGCCTCGCCGCTGCGGCGGCGACGGCGACGGCGGCGACGGCTGCTGGAGCTGCCCTCGCCCTCCTCGGCCTCTTCGGCCTCCTCCTCGCGGGCCTCGGCCTCCTCGGCCTCGGCGGCCTGCTCGTCCTCGAACTCGCCCTCGGCCTCCGCGGCCTCACCGCGGCGACGGCGACGGCC
>NZ_JBAMDC010000668.1:0-2006 GCF_036961605.1 Streptomyces sp. KLMMK | reverse complement strand
CTGGACGCCCCCGCCACGTCGCGGGTCGACGGCCGGCACGTCGCGCCCTTCGGCAGGCACCTGGCGTTCGGCGCCGACCCGCGGACGCAGATGCGGGTCTCCTGGCAGGTGCCGTTCGCCGTGAAGCGGCCCTACGTGCGGGTGGGCCTCGCGCCGTGGGACCTCGGCGTGAAGCTGGACGCCGAGGTGCGCACCCTGCACACCCCGCCGCTGTCGAAGAAGCTCCCCGCCGTCGACCAGGTGTACCTGCACGCGGCGCTGGACAACCTCAGGCCCGGCCGGACGTACTACTACGGCGTCGGGCACGACGGCCACGACCCCGCCGACCCGCGCCACTTCGCCCGCATCGGCACCTTCCGCACCGCGCCGGAGCGGCCGGAGAAGGGCGGCAAGGCGGAGCGGTTCACCTTCACCGCCTTCGGCGACCAGGGCGTCGGCTACCAGGCCCTGGCCAACGACCAGCTGATCCTCGGCCAGAACCCCGCCTTCCACCTGCACGCGGGCGACATCTGCTACGCCGACGACAGCGGGGCGGGCAAGCCCACCGACGTCTACGACGCGCGCGTGTGGGACCAGTTCCTCGCCCAGACGGAGCCGGTGGCCGCGTCCGTGCCCTGGATGGTGACCACCGGCAACCACGACATGGAGGCCTGGTACTCGCCCGACGGCTACGGCGGCCAGCTCGCCCGCTGGTCCCTCCCGCGGAACGGCTTCGACCCCGTGGGCGCCCCGGGCGTCTACTCCTTCGTCTACGGCAACGTGGGCATCGTCGCCCTGGACGCCAACGACATCTCCTACGAGATCACCGCGAACACCGGCTACAGCGACGGCCGGCAGACCGCCTGGCTCGACCGCCGGCTGGGCGAACTGCGCCGCACGCGCGGCCTCGACTTCCTCGTCGTCTTCTTCCACCACTGCGCCTTCTCCACGACGAAGGCGCACGCCTCGGACGGGGCGGTGCGGGAGGAGTGGCTGCCGCTCTTCGAGAAGCACGGGGCCGACCTCGTCATCAACGGCCACAACCACGTCTACGAGCGCACCGACGCGCTCCGCGGCACGCGCGTGGGGCGGGAGGTGCCCATCGGCGGCACCGCCGACTCCACGCGCGACGGCATCGTCTACGTGACCGCCGGCGGGGCCGGGAAGTCGCTCTACGACTTCCCGGTGCCGGACAGCTACGAGGGTCACGTCAGGGACCTGGAGGGAGTGGAGAGCTACTTCTGGGAGGAGGGGCGGGTGAAGCACCCGGAGACGGTGGAGTGGTCGCGCGTGCGCTACACCGGCTTCTCGTTCCTCGCGGTCGAGGCCGAGCCGGCCGCACGGGGCGGGCGCCCGCGGCTGCGGGTGACCGCGCTGGCGGAGAACGGCGCCCGCATCGACCACTTCGACGTCGTCCGCCCCGCGCGGCGGGGCTGACGGCGCACCTGCCGGGCCCTCAGTGGCCGGTCACGCCGCCGTTGTCCCGGCGGTCCAGCGCCCGCTGGAGTGCGGCGGCGGCATTCATCCGGTCGATCGTGCGGTCCGTGCGGTCGGCCGTACGGGCGATGCGGCGAGTCCTGCGGACGGCGGTTCCGGCCATGGGAGTCACGTCTCCTCTGCTGCGTCTGCGGGAAGGGGCACCGGCTGCGGGGCCCCGGGAGCGATGGGAAGAGCGCCGGGGAAAGGGCGGGGGCCGGGGTGCCGCAGGGATCGCCTGCGCTCGCGCACGGGGCCGCAACCGCTTGTCGCTCGATGGAGCGCACGTTCGGCTTCCTCCACGCTAGGACAGCTGTACCGCGCTGTCTGCACAATTACTCGGGCTTCCTACTATCTGAGACGGCGGGGTGCCCGGGGCGCCCCCCGCACGACCGCCCGGCCCGTACTGAGTAGCGACTGAGTAGGGGTTTGAGTACCCCCGCCGATCCTCGGCCCCGCCCCCTGCGGCGAAAGTGGGCCCCATGAACGGCCTGTACGCACTCAAGCCCTGGTACGCGGCCCGCCTCGGCGGGCTGCGCGCCGCGCTCGCC
>NZ_JBAMDC010000667.1:0-2021 GCF_036961605.1 Streptomyces sp. KLMMK | reverse complement strand
GAGAAGATCACGGTCTACGTCTCCGCCGAGGAGCTCATGGACCTCGAACACGCGCGCCTGGTGCTGCGCGGTGAGCACGGGCTCGCGGTCGACCGCGGCAGGATCGTCCGGGAGGCCGTCGCGGTCGTCCTCGCCGACCTGGAGTCGCGGGGCGACGCGAGCATCCTCGTACGGCGCCTGCGCGGCCGCTGAGCGGCATTCGCCGGTAGCCTGCCCCTTGGCCGTACGGCCCGTCCCCGCCTGCACCTGGACCCCTGATGCCCTCAGCTTCCTCCTCGGCCCGCCGTCGCCTGGGCCTCGGCCCCGGTGCGGCGTCGCCCGAAGGCGGGGGAGAAGGCGCCGAGGAGGCGGGTGCGCCTGCCGGCGCGGGTGACGGCGGCGAGCCCGCCGCGGCGGGGACGGCGCCCCTGCCGGATGCGCCCGCCGGCGGGAAGGCCGCCGCCGACGGCACGGCCGACGCGAAGTTCACCGTCCGGCTCGACAACTTCGAAGGGCCCTTCGACCTCCTGCTGCAGCTGATCGCCAAGCACAAGCTGGACGTCACCGAGGTCGCCCTCCACAAGGTCACCGACGAGTTCATGGTGCACATCCGCGCCATGGGACCCGACTTCGACCTGGACCAGACCACCGAGTTCCTCGTCGTCGCCGCGACCCTGCTCGACCTCAAGGCCGCCCGCCTGCTGCCCGCCGCCGACGTCGAGGACGAGGCCGACCTCGCCCTCCTGGAGGCGCGCGACCTGCTGTTCGCCCGCCTCCTGCAGTACCGGGCGTACAAGCGGGTCGCGGAGATCTTCAGCGGCCGGCTGGACGAGGAGGCGCGGCGCTTCCCCCGTACGGTCGGCCTGGAGCCGCACCACGCGGAGCTGCTGCCCGAGGTCGTCCTCGGCATCGGGCCCGAGCGCCTGGCCGAGCTGGCCGCCAAGGCCATGCGGCCCAGGCCGGCGCCGCAGGTGTACGTCGACCACATCCACGCGCCGCTGGTCAGCGTGCGCGAGCAGGCCGAGGTCGTCGTGGCCCGGCTGCGGCGGGCGGGCCGGGTCAGCTTCGGGGAACTGGCCGGCGACGCCCCCGACACCCTCACCGTCGTCGCCCGCTTCCTGGCGCTGCTGGAGCTCTACCGCGAGCGCGTGGTCGCCCTGGACCAGGACGAGGCCCTCGGCGAGCTGGCGGTGAGCTGGACGGGTGGGGAGGGGGCGGAACCGCTGGTGACGGACGAGTTCGACCGGGAGCCGGAGACCGAGCCGGAGGAGAGCGCACCGTGAGCACAGAGACGGCGGAGACGGCGGAGATGACAGAGAGCCACGAGACGCACGAGGGCGCGGGAGCCTCCGCGGGGGCCTCCGGTGTCTCCGGTGTCTCCGGGCTCGCCCTCGGGCCCGCCCTGGAGGCCGTCCTCATGGTCGTCGACGAGCCCGCCACCGAGGAGCACCTCGCCAGGGTCCTGGAGCGCCCCCGCCGCGAGATCGCCGCGGCCCTCGGCGAGCTGGCCCGGGAGTACGACGCCCAGGGGCGCGGTTTCGAGCTGCGGCAGGTCGCAGGGGGCTGGCGCTTCTTCACCCGGCCGGCCTACGCGGACGCCGTCGAGGCGTTCGTCCTCGACGGCCAGCAGGCACGCCTCACCCAGGCCGCCCTGGAGACCCTCGCCGTCGTCGCGTACCGTCAGCCGGTCAGCCGGTCGAAGGTCTCGGCGGTGCGCGGCGTGAACTGCGACGGGGTCATGCGCACCCTCCTCCAGCGAGGTCTGGTGGAGGAGGCGGGGACGGAACCCGAAACAGGTGCGATCCTGTACAGGACGACGAACTACTTTCTGGAGCGCATGGGCCTGCGAGGCCTGGACGAGCTCCCGGAGCTCGCGCCCTTCCTCCCCGAGGCGGAGGCGATCGAGGGCGACACTCAGGAAGGTGTGCCGTCGTTCGATCCGGACGCACCGGACACCGAAGCGGACGACAAGACGGAACTTTGATGCGAAGCAGCGGCAGGAACAGCGGAAGCGGCAACCGGGACGACCGGGGCGGTCGAGG
>NZ_JBAMDC010000666.1:0-2035 GCF_036961605.1 Streptomyces sp. KLMMK | reverse complement strand
CGGCGGCACGGCCCCGCTCCGCGAAGCTGTGCCGGGTCCCCTTCCGGCATCCGATCATTCCCTCGGATGAGGCGATCGTCGCTCCGGCCGCGCGCTCCTCACCCGTAGGAGGGAGCTCACGCGGGGGCGCCCGGGCCGGGCGGGGGCGTCAGGCGAGGTGGCCGGTGTCGTTCCAGCGTTCGAGCGCCGGGGCGTCGTAGGCCCAGCCGAGGATGGACAGCGAGGTGGGGTCGAGGCGGATGCGGGCCGCGAAGGAGATGTCGAGGCCGAGCCAGCGGGCGCCGATGGTGCGCAGGATGTGGCCGTGGGCGAAGATCAGCACGTCACGGTCGGCGGAGCGGGCCCACTCGACGACCTCGTCGGCGCGGGCGCTGACCTCCGCGAGCGTCTCGCCCCCGGGGACGCCGTCGCGCCAGATCAGCCAGCCGGGGCGCTGCGCCTTGATCTCGGCGGGGGTCATCCCCTCGTAGTCGCCGTAGTCCCACTCCATCAGCGCGTCCCAGGCGGTCGCCCGGTCGCCGAAGCCGGCCAGCTCGCAGGTCTCGTGGGCGCGCAGCAGGGGGCTGGTGCGGACCTCGACGTCCGGCAGGCCGTCCCAGGGGGCGCGGTGCAGCCGCTCGCCCAGCAGCTTGGCGCCGCGCCGGCCCTCGTCGAGGAGCGGGATGTCCGTGCGGCCGGTGTGCTTGCCGGACAGCGACCACTCGGTCTGTCCGTGCCGGGCCAGCAGGATCCGCGGTGCCATGGAGCGCCCCTCACAGTCTTCGGTGATTTTTCCAACAGAACTCATCACAGACCACCGCGTTGTCCCCGTATTTCAAAAGGACACCGACAGAAACGATCTGCCTGCCCTCCATCATCGCTCACCGGGCCGACGCGTTCCTCACACCGGTCACAGGCAACCCCGGCGTCGATCGAGGCGTCTCCTCCCCCGCACACCTGTCGGCACGGCAGAACAGCGGGCGAACTCGGCGTTTCCTTCAAGTCGCGGGGCGGTGTGCGACTCATGTGACGTACGCCGTACGGTTGCATGCGCGCTTGTTGGCCGTCTGACATATGGAGAGCGCCCGGATGTACCGCACCGCACCACTTCTGAAGCGGCCGCGCTGGTGGACCGAACTGCCGCTGATCGCCGTGGTGTACGCGCTGTACTCCGCCGGCCGGCTGCTGGTCCGCGGCGGCGTGGAGCCCGCCGTCGATCATGGATTGGCGATTCTCGATCTTGAGAAAACGTTTCGAATAAACTTCGAACACCCGCTGAACCGGCTGTTCACCGACCACCCGGCCATCGGCATACCCGCCGACTTCGCCTACGCCTCCCTGCACTATCTGCTCACCCCGGCGATCCTGGTCTGGCTCTTCAAGCGGCGCCCGGCCGAATACCGCCTCCAGCGCAGCTGGCTGATGATCTCCACTCTCATCGGCCTCATAGGTTTCACCCTGCTGCCCACCTGCCCGCCCCGGCTGCTCGACTCCGGGTACGGCTTCGTCGACACCATGGCCCAGTACGCCTCCTACGGCTGGTGGGGCGGCGAGGCCAGCGCCCCCCGCGGCCTCGGCGGCATGACCAACCAGTACGCCGCGATGCCGAGCCTCCACGTCGGCTGGGCCCTGTGGTGCGGCGTCGTCCTCTGGCGCCAGGGCCGCACCGCCTGGGCCAAGGCCGCGGGCGTCGTCTACCCGCTCGCCATCACCCTCGTCGTGATGGGCACCGCCAACCACTACTTCCTCGACGCCGTCGCGGGCGCCGCCGTCATGGTCGCCGGCCTGCTGCTGGCCAAGCCCGCGATGCGTCTCGCGGACCTGGTCAAGAGCCGCCTGACCGGCGCGGGACGCGGCGAAACCGCCGGGACGCCCGCGCATGTCAGTGGCGGGTGCGAGACTTCGGCGGGTACAGCGCTTCCCCGAACCGCGGCCTCCGGCACCGCCGCTGGAGACGGCCGTCCGGGAGCGCCGCAGCGACCTCACGAGGCGGACGCCAGTGACTTCATCCCCCGACAGCCGGCCCACGGCACCGCCGGCGACAGCCGCACCGGCG
>NZ_JBAMDC010000665.1:0-2036 GCF_036961605.1 Streptomyces sp. KLMMK | reverse complement strand
CGCCGGCGGCTCGGCAATCCGGCCGAGGGCGAGCGCGAGCCGCAGGCACCACCGCAGGGGCAGTCACAGGGACCGTCGCAGGCACCGGCGCAGCCGGCACCGCGGCCGCCCCTGCTCGACGCCCCGTCAGGGCGCGCCTTCGCCATAGGAGCTCCGGACGAGGGTTCGGAGGGGCCCGAGCCCCTCGACGGCCCCAACGGTGCGGTGGAGGTCGTGAACGCGCCGCGCCCGCCGATGGACGACGAGCTGCCCCCCGAGCCGCTGGACAACCCGCGCCGGCTCCTCGTGTGGCCCGCTCCGGATCCGTCCACGGAGGCGGCGCTGACCGAGCGCGGCTACCGGCCGGTGCTGGTGCACTCGCGCGAGGAGGTCGACGCGCAGACGGCGGCGTACCCGGCGGCGCTGTTCGTGGACCCGCTGACGGGGCCGATCACGCGCACGGCGCTGCAGTCGCTGCGCGAGGCGGCCGTCGCGGCCGGAGTCCCGGTCCTGGTGACGGCCGGGCTGGGGCAGGCGACGCGGGAGGCGGCCTACGGGGCGGACCCGGCGGTGCTGCTGAAGGCGCTGGCTCCGCGCGACAGCGAGATGCACCCGCCGCGCGTGCTGCTCATCGAGGAGCACGCGCCGATCGCGACCGCGCTGACGGCGACGCTGGAGATCCGCGGCATGCAGGTGGCACAGGCGTCGACGGACGCGGAGGCGGTGACGCTCGCCGAGCAGATGCGCCCGAACCTGGTGGTGATGGACCTGATGCAGGTGCGCCGCCGCCGCGCGGGCATCGTCGACTGGCTGCGCGGCAGCGGCCTGCTCAAGCGCACCCCGCTGGTCGTCTACACCTCGGCCGGGATCGACCCGGCGCAGCTGACGGGGCTGGCGGCCGGGGAGACGGTGCTGTTCCTCGCGGAGCGCTCGACGAGCGCGGAGGTGCAGGGCCGGATCGTGGACCTGCTGTCGAAGCTGGGCACGGACTGAAAGACGGACTGAAAGGCGGCCACGGACCGGCCGGAGGCCGGCCGGGCGGCTAGGCGCCCGGCCGGGTGATCCTGCGCGCCGCCGTCCGCACGGACTCGCGCAGCGTGTCCAGGTCCCCGTCCTCCCCGCCGACGAGCAGGCGGCGGAACTGCGGCACGGCCGTGGCCCACCCGGCGAGCGCGCTGATCAGGAAGACGAGGTGCCGCGGCGGCAGCCCGGCGTCGACCGTGCCCTTCTCCTGGGCGACGGCGAAGGCCGTGGCCTTGGAGTCGTAGCGGGCGCGCCGTTCGGCCTCGTGCGGGATCTCGCCCTCCCCGTATTCGAGCCCTTCCCACAGGAGCAGCCGCAGCAGCTCGGGGTGGGCCTTGTGGTACTCCATCAGGCGGTCGACGTAGCAGTCGGGGTCGTCGGCGTCGACGGGCACGGCGGAGGCGAGTTCGAGCAGGGCCCGCCGGAGGACCTGGGAGAACAGCT
Organism: Streptomyces sp. KLMMK; assembly: GCF_036961605.1. Lineage (NCBI taxonomy): Bacteria > Bacillati > Actinomycetota > Actinomycetes > Kitasatosporales > Streptomycetaceae > Streptomyces > Streptomyces sp. KLMMK. The sequence goes on along the minus strand of NZ_JBAMDC010000665.1, from coordinate 590 downwards.
CCGCCTTGTCGCCGAAGTAGGCATAGATGAGCTGTTTGTTCGCCTTGGCCTCGCGGGCGATGCGGTCGATGCGCGCGCCGGCGATGCCGTGGGCGGCGAATTCGGCGGTGGCCGCCGCGAAGATGCGCGCCTTGGTGGCCTCTGGATCCCTTACGACTGCCATGCACCCAGAGTAACCAACTATTCGGTTGACAGCGCGTTTCGTTTCACGTGAAACTTATAACCAACCAGTTGGTTATAAGCCCGTTGGTTATCAGCATGCCGCACCGTCCCGGGGGAGCCTCACCACTCATGCCGACGCCCACGCCGTCACCCACAGCCTCAGCCGCAGCCGGCCCCGCACCCGTATCGCCCGCAGGGTCCGCGGCACCGGCCGCGCCCACCCCCGCCCGCGGCGGCAACACCGTCCTCCTCGCGGTCATCGCCCTCTGCACCGCCGTCACCGCCGCGAACATCTACCTCGCGGCCCCGCTCCTCGGCCTCATCGCGCAGGACTTCGGCGCCGCGCCCTCCGCGGCCGGCTGGATCGCCTCCGTGGCCCAGCTCGGCTACGCCATCGGCCTGCTGGCGTTCGCCCCGCTCGGGGACAC
>NZ_JBAMDC010000664.1:0-2037 GCF_036961605.1 Streptomyces sp. KLMMK | reverse complement strand
GGCGAGGGCCCGGGGTGCGTCCGGGTCCTGGCCTCGGGCGACGGTGATCTCGTAGGCCAGCATCTGCAGCGGCAGGATCTCGAGGACGGGCTGCAGTTCCTCGGGCACACCGGCCGTGGGGAGGGCGAATCCGGTCGTCGCCCGGGCCACCTCCGCCTCGGTGCCGACGATCATGAGGTCCGCGCCCCGGCCGCGCAGCCGTTCGAGCACCGGCTGCAGGGCCGCGCCGCCGCGGCCCTCGGTGACGATGGCGATGACGGGCGAGATGTTGTCGACCATGGCGAGCGGGCCGTGCAGCAGATCGGCGCCCGAGTAGGACAGGGCGGGGATGTAGCTGGTCTCCATCAGCTTCAGCGCCGCCTCCTTGGCGGTCGGGTAGCCGTAGCCGCGGGAGGTGAGGACCATCCGCTCGGCGAAGCGGTAGCGGGCGGCGAGCTGCCGGACCTCGGCGCCGCGGTCGAGGATGCGCCGGGCGAGGTCCGGCAGCGCGGCGGCAGCGGCCGTGCCGTCTCCCCCGCCGGGGCGCAGTCCCTGGACGAAGAGGTAGAGGGTCAGCAGGGAGGCGGTGTAGGTCTTGGTGGCGGGCAGGGCGCGCTCGGGGCCGGCCAGGATGTCGATGTGGTGCTCGGATACGGCGGCGAGCGGGGAGTCGGCGTTGTTGGTCACCGCGAGGGTGATCGCCCCGGCCTCGCGGGCGGCCTTGGTGGAGGCGACGAGATCCGGGGAGCCGCCGGACTGGCTGACGGTCACGGCGAGCACGTCCGTCAGGTCGGGCCGGGCGCCGTAGGTCGTGATGGTCGACATTGAGGTCAGACCGCAGGGCTTCCCGAGCTGCACTTCGAAGAGGTACTTGGCGTAGAGGGCGGCGTTGTCGGAGGTGCCGCGGGCGGTGAGGAGCACGAAGCGCGGCCGGCGGGCGGCGATGAGCCGGGCGGTCTCCGCGATGAGGGGGGCGCCCTCGTCGAGGATGCGGCGCAGGACGGCCGGCTGCTCCGCCATCTCGCCGGACATGATCCCGCCCGGCTGCTCGCTGTGGTGGGCGGGGGTCGAGACGCTCATGTCCGGTTACCTCCCGGGCGGGGGCTGCGGGGTCGCGGTCCGGCGGCCCGCCGCGCGGCGCCGGGGCCCTCTCAGTCGACCACGGGGCGGGCCGCGCCCGCCAGCCGGAAGCGGGCTCGGGGAGGCTCCCCCTTGCGGATCCCTCTGTTAGATTGGTCTATACCACACACGATCCGCTCCACTCTTTAAGATCGGCAGGCCCCAGCGTGGAAGTTGTCATCGTCCCGGACGCCAAGGCAGGCGGCGAACTCATCGCGGAGGCCATGGCCGCCCTCCTGCGCCGCAAGCCCGACGCCCTGCTCGGCGTGGCCACCGGCTCGACGCCGCTGCCCGTTTACGAGGCCCTGTCCGCCAAGGTCCGCTCCGGTGCGGTGGACGCCTCGCGCGCCCGTGTCTGCCAGCTCGACGAGTACGTCGGCCTGCCCGCCGACCACCCCGAGTCCTACCGCTCGGTGGTGCTGCGCGAGGTCGTCGAGCCGCTCGGCCTGACCGAGGCGTCCTTCATGGGCCCCGACGGCACCGCCGGGGACGTCCAGGCCGCCTGCGAGGAGTACGACCGCGCGCTGCCCGCGGCCGGCGGAGTGGATCTCCAGCTGCTGGGCATCGGCACCGACGGGCACATCGGCTTCAACGAGCCGTGCTCCTCCCTGGCCTCCCGCACCCGGATCAAGACGCTGACCGAGCAGACCCGCGTCGACAACGCGCGCTTCTTCGGCGGCGACATCGACCAGGTGCCCCACCACGTCATCACCCAGGGCATCGGCACCATCCTGGAGGCCCGTCACCTGGTGCTGCTGGCCACCGGCGAGGGCAAGGCGGACGCCGTGGCGGCGTCCGTCGAGGGCCCGGTCTCGGCGCTGGTCCCGGCCTCGGCGCTGCAGCTCCACCCCCACGCGACGGTCGTTGTCGACGAGGCGGCCGCGTCCAAGCTGAAGCTGGCGGACTACTTCCGCGCCACCTACGCGGCCAAGCCGGCCT
>NZ_JBAMDC010000663.1:0-2042 GCF_036961605.1 Streptomyces sp. KLMMK | reverse complement strand
CGGGTCTCGATGGGCGACATCGCCGCGCTGCGCTCGGTCGGCGAGCTCTTCCGCACGCTTGACCACGCCTATGGTGGCGGGCACGCCCGCCAGGCCCTCGTGCGCTACCTGGAGCACGAGGCCGAGCCGATGCTGCGCGGCACGTACGGGGAGGCGACGGGGCGGCGGCTCTTCGCCGCCGTCGCCGACCTCACCCGGCTGGCCGGATGGACGTCGTACGACATCGCCGCGCACGGCCTGGCGCAGCGGTACTTCGTCCAGGCGCTGAGGCTCGCCCAGGCCGCGGGGGACCGCGCCTACGGCAGCTACGTGCTCGTCACCATGAGCCGGCAGGCCGTCTACCTCGGCCACGGCCGGGAGGCCGTGCAGCTGGCCAGGGTCGCCCAGCAGGGCATCGGCTCCAGCGCCCCGTCCGTCGTGCAGTCGCTGCTGCACGCGGTGGAGGCGCGCGGCCACGGCGTCCTCGGAGAGGTGCGGGCCTGCTCGGCGTCGCTGGCGCGGGCGGAGAGGGCGCTGGAGTCCTCCCGGCCGGGGGACGACGTGCCGTACTGGGCCCGCTTCTTCGACGAGGCCCAGCTGGCGGACGAGTTCGGGCACTGCCACCGCGACCTCCAGCAGTACCGGGCCGCCGCGCAGCACGCGGAGCGCTCCCTGCAGCTGCGCAGCCAGTCGTACGCCCGCAGCAGGCTCTTCTGCCGCGTGGTGCTGGCCACGGCGCGGCTGGGCCTGGGAGAGCTGGAGCAGGCGTGCCAGCTGGGCGCGGAGGCGGCACAGGCGGCGGCCGAGATGCGGTCGGTGCGGGCGCTGGAGTACATCCGCGACTTCGAACGGAGGCTGGAGCCGTACCGGGACGCGGCGGCGGTCCGGGCGTACCGGGAGAAGGTGGCGACGCTGTAGCCCGTGCGGGCGGCGGTGGGGGCATTGCGGTGCCCCCACCGCCGGTTCGCCTGCGGCGGGCTTGTCACGGCGCCCCGGCCTGGGGCAGCTCGGCACCGCCGGTCACCTCCGGTGGGGGTGGATCACCGTCGCGGCGGGTTCGAAGGCCCGGCCTCCTGAGCTCCGGGTCCTTGCCTGCGGCCGGCAGCCTCTTGCCGCAGGCAAGGACTCCCGCCGCAACGGCGGGCAACCCCACCGGAGGTGACCGGCGGTGCCGTACGAGCTGTACGAGCCGTAAACCCCGGGCCCCGGCCGGAGGCCGCTACGCCGCCTGCAGTTCCTCCGCGTCCTGGGGGGCGCGGATGCCCAGGTCCCGCAGGACTGCCAGTGCGGCCCTCCGGCCGGAGAACAGGGCTCCCTGGACCGTGCTGGTGTCGCGGTGGTCGCCGCAGACGTACAGGCCCGACAGGAGCCGCACCGGGCGGCGTACGTCGTGGGGGGCCGGCATGGCCGGGACCGCTTCCGGGTCGTGGTGGGCCGCGAGGAGCTGCCAGTCGGCGGCCGGGGCGCCGTAGACGCGGGCGAGCTGGGCGCGCGCGGCGCGGTCGAGTTCGGCGAGGGGCAGGCCCGCGGCAGCGCCCAGCACCGTCGAGGTGATCAGGGGCCGCCCGGCGGGCGCCCGTGAGGGGTCCACCTCGCTGGTCACCATGGTGTGGGCGACGGGCCCGCGGCGGCCCGCGGCGATGATGAGGGAGGCCTCGCGCAGCGGCGGTTCGTCCGCGGTGTGGTGGAGCACCGTCACCGGGTGGAAGCCGGGCAGCCGCAGGCCGGGGATGAGTTCGGCGGCGGCGCTCGCACCCGTGGCCACGACGACCGAGCGGCAGCGCAGGACGCCGTGCTCGGCGGTGGTCACGGAGGTGGTGCAGGCGGCCTTGGCGTGGACGCCGGTGCGCACCGTGCCGGGCGGCAGCAGGTCCGCCAGGAGCGCCGGTACGGTGTCGGCCCCGCCGGCCGGCAGACAGAGGCGGCCACGCGCGTAACCCCGTAGGACGAGGTCGGCGCAGCGGCTGGAGGTGGTCAGGTCCGGATCGCACAGCAGGGACGCCAGCAGGGGCCGCAGGAACACCTCGACGGTGCGGGCGGGCAGGCCGCGGCCGGCGAGCGTC
>NZ_JBAMDC010000662.1:0-2046 GCF_036961605.1 Streptomyces sp. KLMMK | reverse complement strand
TGCTCGCCCTGCGGCCGTACCCGGTGCTGTGGGCGCTCGCGGTGCTCGTCGTGCTGGGCGCCGCGGGCCGGGCGGCTCGTACCCGTCCCCGCCGGCCCGGCCCGTACCGCGTGCTCCACCTGGGCTTCGAGGACCCCCGGCGGCCCGGCGCCGGTGGCGGCTCGGTCCGTACGCACGAGGTCAACCGGCGGCTTGCCGCGCGCGGCGTCGAGGTGACCGTCGTCGTCGCCCCCTGGCCCGGCGCCACGGAGACCGTCCGCGACGGCGTCCGGTACGTACCCCTGCCCGCGCGCCCCGGGCCGCCGGCCCGCAGCCGCTTCGCCGCGCAGATCGCCTACTTCGCCGTCATCGTCACCCGGCTGGGGCGGCTGACACGCCGGTACGACCCGGACGTCGTGGTGGAGGACTTCGCCGCCCCGTTCTCGTCCGTCTGCGTCCCCTACCTGACCCGCAGGCCGGTCGTCGGGCTGGTGCAGTGGCTGTTCGCGGCGGACAAGGCCCGCGAGTTCCACCTGCCCTTCGGCGCCGTCGAGCGGCGCGGGCTCGCCTCCCACACCACGCTGCTCGCGGTCAGCGACGACCTCGGCGCGGAGCTGGCCCGGCGCAACCCGGCCGCGCGCGTGGAGGTGATCCCCAACGGCGTCGACCGGGCCGCGTTCACCCGGCCCGTCGTCGAGAGGGGTGACCACGTGCTCTACCTGGGCCGCCTGGAGACGACGTCGAAGGGCCTGGACCTGCTGCTGCGCGCCTACGCCCTCGCCGCCCCGCACACCAGCGCCGCCCTGCACATCGCCGGCGACGGCCCCCACACCGACGCCGCCCGCGCCCTGTCCGCCGGGCTGGGCATCGCCGACCGCGTCCGCTGGCTGGGCCGCGTCGACGGCCCGGCCCGCTTCGACCTGCTGGCCTCGGCCCGCCTGGCCTGCGTCCCCAGCCGCCAGGAGACCTTCGGCATGGTCGCCGCCGAGGCCCTGGCCACCGGCACCCCCGTGCTCGCCTTCGACATCCCCCGCCTGCGCGACCTGGTCACCGACGACGTGGGCGTACGCGTCCCGCCCGGCGACCTCCACGCCTACGCGGCCGCCCTGGCCGCGCTCACCCGCGACCCGGCCCGCTGCGCGGCGCTGGGCGCGAAGGGGCCGCCGACCGTGGCCCACCTGGACTGGGACCGGATCGCCGCCGCACAGCTCGCGGCCTACCACCGGGTCACCCCGGGCGTCCGGCTCCCGCACGAGGCACCCGTCACCGACGGGTGACCGCCCAGAAGAGAAACCGAGAGAAGAGGACAAGAACATGGCATTCCACATCACCCAGGGAAGCCCGAACCCGCAGGTCCTGGAGCCGGGGACGAACGCCTCGTTCGCGATCGAGGTGTACGTCGACGGCGACCCGGTCGGGCCCGGCGAGATCATCCAGGTGAAGCTCCCGGAGGGCCTGGTCTTCCCCCCGACCGGCGAGATCCGCTTCATGAACCTGGACGCCGGCATCAACCGGCCGCTGCCCATCGAGAGCCGCGACCCCGACGGCCGCCTGGTGCGCTTCAAGGCCGAGACGATCGGCAACAAGCCCGAGGGCTTCTACTCCGTGAACGTGCAGGCGGCAGCGGCCGCCGCACCGGGGGACCGCACCGTCCCCGACGGCTTGTCCATAGGCGCCACCACGTCGAAGCTCAGCTTCCGCATCAGCGCGCCGCAGCCGGTGGAGAAGCGGGTGTACGGAACCGTCACGGCGGCCGGCGGCGTCGGCGCGGGCTCCGGCTTCCGTTCGGTCCGGTCGGCGACCTCGACCTACACGATCACGTTCGCCAAGCCCTTCACCTCCCCGCCGGTCGTCGTGGCCACAGCGGCGCAGGGGAGCGCGACGGCGATCGTCACGGTGGCCGGCGTTTCCCTGACCTCGGCCGTGGTCTACACCGCGAGCACGAGCGGCACCTATGCCCCCCTGCCGTTCCACTTCATCGCCATGGGGCCTGCGGCGCCCGCGGCCTAACCGTCCCCATCGGCGCCCCACGGTCGAACGTGTAACCGGATTGATGCAATCCGACCT
>NZ_JBAMDC010000661.1:0-2048 GCF_036961605.1 Streptomyces sp. KLMMK | reverse complement strand
GCGCCGCGGCGGGCGCGGGCGCGGGCGGAGCCTGCGCCTGGGGCTCCTCTTCGAGCACCTCACCGCCGAAGTGCTGGAGCAGTGCCTCCAGTCCGCCGTCGAAGCCCTGCCCGACGGCGGCGAAGCGCCAGACGTCCTTCAGGTAGATGTCGCCGAGCATCACCGCGCGTTCGGTGCTGAATTCGGTCCCGGTGAAGGAGTAGCGCGCGACTTCCTGGCCACCGGCGACGATACGGAGATAGCCGGGTGCGGTCTGTGACATCTGGCCCGCGCCGTCGAGGGTGGCCGTGAAAGAGAGCCGCTGGATGTGCGCGGGGATCTGGTCGAGGGTGACGCGGAAGGATTCCGTGTCCCCGGCCTGCGCGCCGAGCTGCTGAATGGCGCCCTCGGGCGACTTGGGCTGGTTGAAGAAGACGAAATACCGGTCGTCCGAGAGCCGCTCCGCGGCGTCGAGGCCGAAACAGCTGATGTCGAAGGTCAGGCCGGGGCCCGCGATCTGCACTCCCACGTACAGATCGGTCCCCGCCGTCAGGTCACTGATCTTGGCCTTGTGGCCGCGCTGGAATTCCCTGGCCATGCGTAACGACCGTCCCCCATCCGAACGTGCGATGAAAAGGTGTGATGAATGCGTTGCGTCAGGCTAACGGCTGAGGGCTGGTTCAACCGACTCCGGACCGGCCGTGTCCCCCTCGGGGGCCCGCCGGAGCCGGGCCCGGCTCATTCGCCGCGCGCTGCGGGGAGGTGCGGCAACCTGTCGGCGGCCACCACACCTTCGAGGTAGCCGCGGGCACGCTCGGTACGCGGGTAGGCCTCGAGGAGCCGCCAGAAGCCGGGGCCGTGGCCGGGGACGAGCAGGTGCGCCAGCTCGTGCAGGAGCACGTAGTCGAGGACGTATTCGGGCATCCCCTGCAGCCGGTGCGAAAGGCGGATGCTGCCCTCGGTGGGGGTGCACGAGCCCCAGCGGGTGTTCTGGTTGGTGACCCAGCGGACGGTCGCGGGGCGGGCCCGGCCGTCCAGGTACTGCGCGGACAGGCGCGCGGCCCGCTCGGCGAGCTCGGTGTCGCCGAGCATCCGCTTGCTCTCCTGCGCCGCCAGCCTGTCGAGCATCACCGTCACCCAGCGCTGCTCCTCGGCCTCCGACATGCGGGCGGGGATGAGGACGACGGTGCGGTCCCCCTCCCGGTACGCGGAGACCGTCCTGCGGCGGCGCGCGCTCCGTCGGACCTCGACCGCTCCGGGCTCGGCACCGCCGGTGAGCGGGCTGGGAGCACTGCGCGGTCGTGCGGCACTGTGCAGAGGGTCGACGGGCACGGCTCCGACGTTACCGGCTGGCGGCGCGTGAAGTCCCGCCCATCACTCCTTGTCGGGCCCAAAGACCCAAGGGGACCGAGCTTGTACGACCATCACACCGTGCTTGTGGACAACTTCTCACGGTGACCGCGCGGACGGTCCATGCTGAAGGCCGATCGAGGGGGACGGCCATGCCGACCGAGGGGGGAACCGTGCAGAGGACAGCCGCACAGAGAACAGCAGCGGAGGGGGCAGCCATGGAGGGGGCAGCCGTGGAGCAAAGCTCTGCACCGGGCATGTCCGCGCATCCCATGCTCAAGCCCGCGCTGCGGCGCAGCTGGCGCAATCGCGACACCGTCCAGTTCGGGGTGGCCCCGGCCCACGCCGTGACGGTGGGTCCGGTGGACACGGCCACGGGCAGCTTCCTGACCCTGCTCGACGGCACGCGCGGCATGCCGCTCCTGCGCGAGGAGGCGAGAGCCGTGGGGCTGCCCGAGGGACGGGCGGACGCCCTGGTGGAGCGGCTCTCCGCGGCGGGGCTGCTCGATGACGTACGCGGGGGCGGCGAAGCGGCGGCGGCCCTGCGGGAGACGGGGTCCGCGCTGGACCGGCTGCGGCCCGACCTGGCCTCGCTGTCCGTGCTGCACCCCGGGCCGGGCGAGGCGATGCGGCTGATGGCGGCGCGGCAGGCCATGCGGGTGCAGGTGCGGGGCGCCGGGCGGGTGGGCGCGGCCGTCGCAGCCCTGCTGTCGGCGTCG
>NZ_JBAMDC010000660.1:0-2051 GCF_036961605.1 Streptomyces sp. KLMMK | reverse complement strand
ACCAGCACCCGCGACTCGCGCACCGCCCGCAGCAGCTCGCGCAGCCGCTGCACCTCGGCGGGCTGGGCGGCGGAGTCGACCGTGCGGCCGTCGGCGAAGACGCCCTCGAAGCAGACGAGACCGCCGGGCCGCAGCAGGCGCAACGATTCGGCTAGATAGTCCAGGCACTCCAGCCGGTCGCCGTCGCAGAAGACCAGGTCGTAGCCGCCGTCGGCGAGGCGTGGCAGCACCTCCAGGGCGCGGCCGGGGATGAAGCGCGCGCGGTTGCCCGCGAAGCCCGCCGCGCGGAACGCCTGCCGGGCGAACTGCTGGCACTCGGGGTCGCTGTCCACCGTCGTGAGCACGCCGTCGGGCCGCATGCCGTGCAGGAGGTGGATGCCGGAGACGCCGGTGCCCGTGCCGATCTCGGCCACCGCCTTGGCGTCCACCGCCGCGGCGAGCAGGCGCAGCGCGGCGCCGGTGCCGGACGACACCGAGCGCAGGCCCGCCTCCAGGGCCCGGTCCCGGGCCCAGCGCAGCGCCTCGTCCTCGGCGACGAACGCATCGGCGAACGCCCAGCTCGTCTGCCGGTTGCCGGTAATGGCCCTCTCCTGTCCCCGTAGTCGACGCAACCGTGACTGTATCCGCTGACCACGGGAACCCGCAGATGGGACCGTGCGTTGAAGGGGCGGGACGGCAAATGGAGGGGATGGCCGGGAGGACGGGGGAAGCAAGACCAAATGCAGGTCAAAATTCCTTATCCGGAGCTAACGGGCGGGATGGATATGGTAGGGGCTCTACTGGACACCACCAGAGCCGACAGGGGAGGTGCGGCTGCGGCCGACGACCGCCGGGGAGTGCTCAAGCGCTTTCGCAGGTCCGCCGGCGAGCCGAAATCCGTGACCAAGACCGCTGACCGTTCGCGCACCAACGACTCCGCACAGACCGCGACCTTCGCCACCGATGCGGACTCGCAGGCGTGGACGCCTCCCACCTGGGAGGAGATCGTCAGCACGCACAGCGCCCGCGTCTACCGCCTGGCCTACCGCCTCACCGGCAACCAGCACGACGCCGAGGACCTCACGCAGGAGGTCTTCGTCCGGGTCTTCCGGTCGCTCTCCACGTACACCCCCGGCACGTTCGAGGGGTGGCTGCACCGCATCACCACCAACCTCTTCCTGGACATGGTCCGGCGACGCCAGCGCATCCGCTTCGACGCGCTCGGCGAGGACGCCGCGGAGCGGCTCCCCAGCCGCGAGCCCTCCCCCCAGCAGCACTTCAACGACACGCACTTCGACGCGGACGTCCAGCAGGCGCTGGACACGCTCGCCCCGGAGTTCCGCGCCGCCGTCGTCCTGTGCGACATCGAGGGCCTGTCCTACGAGGAGATCGCCGCGACGCTGGGCGTGAAGCTCGGCACGGTCCGCAGCCGGATCCACCGCGGCCGTTCCCACCTGCGCAAGGCCCTCCAGCACCGCTCGCCCGCCGCCCGGGCCGAGCAGCGTGCCGTGGCGGGCGTGGCCCCCGGCGTTCCTGTCAGTGGGGAGGTAGGGATCGCGTGACCGGTTCAGGCGGTCAGTCCCCCGCCGAGCACCATCTCGGCGACCGCCTCGCGGCCCTGGTCGACGGGGAGTTGGGACACGATTCTCGGGAGCGGGTGCTCGCCCACCTGGCGACCTGCTGGAAGTGCAAAGCCGAAGCCGACGCGCAGCGCCGGCTCAAAAGCGTGTTCGCGGAAGCGGCGCTCCCGCCGCTCTCCGAGAACTTCCTGGCCCGGCTCCAGGGCCTGGCCGGCGGAGATCCCCGCGCCCCGCTCGGCGCCGATCACGACGGCCGGGCCGACCACCGCCCGGATGCCCAGGAGGGCCATGAGGGCCCCGGAGGGCCGGGAAAAGCCGTACTCGGCGCCCGGGCTGACTCCCTCGCGCCCCTCGGCCTCATCCCCGGCGGCGCCGCCCGGCCCCGCGAGGGCGGCTTCCGGATCCACGAGATGCCCGAGCCGCCCCGCGGTGGCATACGGGGGCGGCGGATCGCCTTCGCCGCCGCCGGGGCCGTCTCGCTGGCCGCGTTCG
>NZ_JBAMDC010000066.1:0-24656 GCF_036961605.1 Streptomyces sp. KLMMK | reverse complement strand
CGGCGGCAACGACGAACCGGGCCAGCCCGACGACCAGGCCGCGCCGCACCCCGCCCTGACCGGCGGCGGATCGGCCCCGGCCTTCACCCGTCTCAGGGAGATCCGCGCACCGCGCCGCGCCCTCAACGAGGCCGTACGGACGCTGGTCGCCACCGACCACTTCAAGGAGCGTGCCGCCCAGGACGGTCCCGAGAGCGCACTGCGCGAGGCCCTGGCCACCTTCACCCGGGTCTCCCTGAACCAGCCGCTCGGCTTCCATACGGCCGTCGAAGCCCTCCACGCGGCCGTCGCCTTGGTCGACGACACCTGGAGGAACACCGACGTGCCGGGGGAGGCCGCCCAGGCCCTGGCCGAGCTGGTGCGAGCCGCGGATGCGTTCACCGGCTCGTGGCGGGCCACCGTCGCCTCGGCGGACTGGGACAGCCTTTTCAAGGGAGTGCCGCGCCCCAGCCTTGCGCAGCCCTCCGACGCTGCCGCACCGGTCGCCCTGGAGATCAACGATGCCGCCGTGCCCGGCGTCACCCTGGCCGAGCAGCACGCCGCCATCCGCACCGTGATCAACGCCTACGGTGCGTTCGACTCCGATCCCACTGAGCGCGGATCGGGGCTTGCTGCCTTCGTGCGGCGGATGGACGACCCCGCCCAGTGGCGGGCCTGGCGCGAGGACCTGGTCACCTCCGGCCGCGGCCTGTGGCTCGGCGGCCCCCACCTGAGCGAGGACCTGTGCGAGCTGGGGCGGCTCGATCCCGCCCCCGACGGTATCCTGATCACCACCCAGGGCGGCCGCACCCGGCCCACGATGCGCCTGGTGATGCGCTGGGAGGAACTGCCCGCCTGGATCCACCTGGGGCTGGGCGAGCAGGCGCGCCTTGAACTCCTGGACGCCGACGATGCCTACGTGGCCGCGCTGGCAGCCAGCGCCGACGGCAAGGTGGACCGGAGCCGGCTGAGCACCGCCGAGCAGACCGTCTGGGACGCCCTGCGGACGGCCGGGACACCGACTGCCCAAGGCCTTGCCGCCTCCTGGGACCGCTACCGCGCCGACGCGGTGCCCCCCGAAACGGATGCCCTGTTCGATCTGGAGTCCGCAACCCCCGAAGGCGGCCCCTACACCAGCCTCGCCGAGTTCACCCGTGCCACCGAAGAGGTGATCACCGCGGCCTGGGCGCTCCTCGCCCACCCGCAGTGGCCGGCGGCCGACCCGCGCACGGGGCGGCTGCATGAGGCGAGTGCGGCGGTACGGGCCTCCAGCCCCAGCACCATCACCCCCTCCGACGCCGTCCGCGCGATCCTCGCGCTGGCCCAAGCCGCACAGGACAGCGACCTCCTCCAAGTCCCGGTGCCACTGCACGTGAACGACCTCTTCGAATCGTTCGCCGCCCTCGCGCGACGACATGGTGACCGGGTCGCGGCCACCGCGTGGAGCGAACAGGCATGGCGGCAGGTGTTCCCCAGCGCGGGCGAAATCTGGTCCGAGGACCCGTTCCTGCTGCCCCGCCTCGGCTACCTAGATCCGCGCCAACGCCCGCTCACCGAGGAGGCCATGGAACCGCTCGGCGACTACGAGGCCTTCGGCAACCAGCACTACGAACAGATCACCCGCCCGGACCTGCTGGACCGGCTCGTCTACCGCGTCCCGGACACGGACGGCTTCACCGTGCGGCAGGAGTACATCTGGAGCGGACCCGCCTACACTCTGCGGGGACCCGACAACGAGGTCGTGGCCACCCTGGTCAAGGAGGGATCGGGCTGGCACACCGTGATGGGGCCGCGCCTGCCCGGTGAAACCAGCGAGGCACTCACCATCCTGCCCCCGCATCCGTACGGGTCGGACAACTTCCACGGGGCGGTCCTCGACGCCCTGCGCGTGTGGGCCCAGGAGACCGGCCGGCCGCTGCCCGGCCAGCCCACGTACCCCGATGCCATGCGCGTGTCCTGGGCCCTCGCCGACCTCGAATCCCTCCCCAACGCCCTGCACGCCGCCGCCCGCCACACCTGGCCGCTCACCTACACCCAGCAGCCCGCCCTCACCCGTGTCCTGGACGCCCTGGAACAGATCAAGGCACACGAGCGGGCCCAGCTCGACGACGACCAGATCCGCGCCAAGGCCGACGCCATCGAGCGCCTCGCTCCCGCCGCGGCCGCCTTGCGCACCCAGCTCGAGAGCGAGCACCTGCACGCCAGCGACCTGTACGGGCTCGTGCGGGTGCTGGCCGGCCACGCCCACGAGATGCCGCAGCGCCTGCGCACCTTCGCCGACAACCGCACCGTCCCTGAACCCGCACCTGCTGTCGCGCCGACGCCCGAGACGGCGGCCCCGGCACCGGAGGCCCCGATGACCACCACCCCCGCACCCGGCGAGGAGACCCAGGAAGCACCGGTGACGGAAGGCGGCGTGTGGGACCCCCACTACCCCGTCCCCGAGACCATCGCCCAACTGTGGAGGACAGCCCAGAAACAGGGCTGGACCATGACCCGCAGCACCACCGCCTCGGAGTACGGCAGCCAGCGGCTCAACGTCGAACTCGAAGCCCACACCCAGGTCGGCTACTGGCGCTTCAGTCTGCAGTGGGGCCCGCGCAAGGGCCGCTTCGTCGCGGACAAGGAGCGGTCTTTCGCCAGCTGGCCCGACGGGCGCACCGGACCGCGGGGCGGCACCACCCATCCCAAGGTCGAGGACGCGCTGAACGCCATGCAGCGCTACGCAGCGGTCCCCGCCCCCGCCGAGGAGCCCGACGCACCCGCCGAGCTCGCCGTTGCGCCCGAGCCGACGGCGGCCAAGACGGTGTCCGATCAGCCGGGCGTGAGCGAGCAGCCCGACGCCGTCGAGCCGGACACGAGCGCCGCGGTGCCGTTCGATGCGCAGGAGATCGAGGGCATGCCCGGCTACTGGTGGCGGCTGGAGCCGCCGCGCGAGGGTGCCCGCGACGACGTCGAACACATCACCGTGGGCCACGGCACCGAGCAGATCGGCCACGGGCACGGCCCCAACGGCTGGGATGGCGCCGTCAAGTGGAAGTTCTCGGTCGGCACCGACTACATGCCCGGCGAGCGCACCCCCTTCGCCAGCGCCAAGAAGATCGCCGAACGCCATCAGGCCCTGCAGGAAGCCGCTCACCTCACCGGTCCGCGGCCCGCAGAAGTGGTGTGGGTCCTCCACGACCGTGAGCCCGGCGGGGAGAACCGCACGTGGGTGTTCGGTGTCGCCGACACCGACAAGGATGCTCTGGCCGCCCTGGAGGCGGAGGACTTCATCCGCATGCCCAGTGCAGGCGCATGGGTCCAGAACCCGCGCATCCGGGCCGAGACCCGGGCCTACAAGACGGGCTTGTTCGTCCGGCGCATGCTCAAGCACGGCCGCTCCATCGCCGTCCACTACCACCGCGACGGCGCACCCGCCGACACCGCCCTGCCCGAACTCGACCTCGCGCGGCGCGGCGAACTCGACGCCCTTGCCGAGGGGGAGCGCAGGGACTGGAGCCCGATCGAGTTCCAGGCAGGCGACCAGGTCCTCCTCAAGGGCTCGCACAGCTGGTGGCACACCGTCACCGGCGTGCGGCCCGGACAGCTCACCGTCGAGCTGGAAAGTGCCGGCTACGGCGACGTCCTGGCCCGCCGCCGCGGCGAGGACCTGCTCACCGCCGCCGACCCGGTCGGTGAGATCACCACCGCCCGCCCCGGAACCCTCAACCTGCGCGGCGAGGCCCCCGAGGTCCTCGAAGCCGAACAAGTCAGGCTGGAGCTGCCGTTGGCCGATGCCGCGCACGCTCCCTTCGTCGAAGCCCGCCGCGCCCAGATCACCACCGAGCGGGAGCGGGTCGCGGGCAACCTCGCGGCCATCGAGAAGCGGCGTGCCGGCCTGCAGGCGGTCCTCGGCAACCCCAGGGCGCTCAAGGAACACGGCGGGAAGCTGCTGGCCAATGAGTGGGGCGAGCCGCTCGGCGCCGTCGTCAAGAAGGAGTCCATCGAGAACCTGCCGCGCCTGCCCATCGCGGACAAGTTCTGGTTCATCGACCTCGACGGCAACCCCCGTATCCCCTTGGGGCGCAAGGGCGAGGCCGAGGGCGAGTCGATCCGCCGTGAGGACCGGCTGAGCGGCAACGCGCCGGCCGGCTGGCGGCGCAGCTACTGGTCTCAGGTCGAGCCCGGCACCGTCATCCGCCTGCCCGAGTCCTCTGAGAAGGGCCTGTCGCCGCAGAACTGGTCCCAGCCGCTCACCCTGACCGGCATGCACCGCGGCGCCGACGGCTCCCTCACCGTCGAGGGCACCCGCGACGGGCAACTCGTCCGCCACGAGTTCAACCGGGTCCATGCCCTGCCGGGCCCGCTGCGGGAGGCGGTCGGAAAGTGGGCGGTGCGCCCCGAAACAGTGGTCGCCCGCGCAGCCCGCCCCGCGCTGATCGAGGCCCTGCGGCACACCCACACCAACATTCTGCTCCCCGGCAGCAGCCTCGAGCTCGCCGACGCACTGGACGCCGTCCGCACTGCGCTCGCCGCGATCCACGCACGGCCCACCCCGATCACCGCCCTGCGCCAGCAGATCGCGGACGCTCGGGACGCTGCCGCCCGCCTGGCGGCCGATGCCGAGCGGACCGGGTGGCCCGAGGTGGCCCAGCGTGCCCAGGCAGCCCATGCGGTGGCCCAGCAGTGGGCCGACGCCTTCGAAGACGTCGAGACCACTGCCCAGCAGCTGCAGGGAATCAGCACCTCACCGGTACCGGCACCCGAGCCTGCGCCGGAGCCTTCGGCAGGGGCACCCTCCGCCGCCCCGCCAGCCGCCGAGCAGTCGCCGGCCGGCCGCCCCTGGACGCAGATGCGCCTCGAGGACTTCGACAGTGCCCCGGCACCCGCCACACAGGACAGCGGGGCAGTGCCGGAAGGCCAGCTGAACCTCGACGGCTCCGACGCCGACCTGCCGCGCGAGGACAACCAGCCCGAGGGCGAGGCGGCCGAACCGGCTGACGGCGTCTTTGAGACGACCGCTCAGGAGCCGGCGCAGCCGATCGAGCCGAGGGCCCGTACTGCCCCGGCCCCGGAGGAGGCGGACGACAGCCCGGTCTCGCTCTACGACGCCATGCTGCTCGGTGGCCAGGAGGTGGCCCGTGCCCTGCTATCACGCGTCGCAGTCGGCGAACTTGCGGCCGACGGCCAGTTCCTTCGTGCCCCAGTGCTGCTGGACGGTGAGGCCATCGGCTCCGTCGTCACCCGGCCCGACGGCGGGTACGCCGCCACCACCATCGAGAACTGGACGTCGAGGCATCCGTTCGAGACCGTGTCCGGAGCGGTCGCCCAGGTCGTCCAGTCCTACGACGAGTGGGTCGCCACCGGCCAGGAGCGCCAGGACCGCGCCCGCGCACTCGGCCTCAACCAGCCGCCCGCCGTACCGGAGGGCGAACTGCCCGAGAATGCGACCCCCGTGTCCGGCTACCCCGAGTACCACCAGGTCAGCGCCTCCCCCGGCACCGTGGTGTACGGGCCGGGCAACCGGAAGATCGGCTCGGTCGAGAACCGCACCTACAACCAGGGCAAGCACAAGACCCTGTACGGCGACGACAGCCCCATCAAGGGCCACGACACCATCGAGCGTTCCGTCCGTCACCTGGTGGACGTGCACGCCGAACTTCACGACGTGCCCAAAGATCAGACCTGGCTGAACGTATGGATCGAGCATCACCCCGACCACACCCACGTGTGGGGGGCCTCCGACCAGTACCGCGAGCTTATCTTCGCGCTCGAGGTCGCCGGCGGCCCGCGCGGCTTCAACCGGCGCAACATGGACGGGGCGCACCGCCAGCACGGCATGTACTGGCACGCAATGCCGAAAAGTCTGACGTACGAGACCCGCACCGAGAAGGTCAACGCGTTGCGGGCGTTGCTGTCGGCTCGCGGCCGCGAAATACCCGTCTTCGAGAGCCTTGAGGCTAAGCAGCTTGCCGAAGCAGCAGCCACGGCCGAGACGACCGCGCCCGCGCTCACCGCATCGGCACGTGAGGCCGGTGCCCGGGCGGGGGACGACGCAGCCCCCGAGCCGCAGGACGCCGGCAGCACCCCGGACCGCCGGCCGCTCGGCCAGACGGCCCGAAGCCGGGCCCTCCCCGCCATGGCGATCCACGCCATGGACATCGACGACCTCGACGAGACCATCGACGCCCTCCGGGACGCCACCGATCCGCTGTCGCTGGCCTACCGGCTGCGCGCCGAGCGGCGCCGTTGGACCCTGCAGCGCGAGGAAGCTGAAGACGGTGAGCTGGCGTTCGGTGAAGGCGGTGCCCATCGGGGCGCCGACCACGGGCCGCTGTGTGAGCGGCAGGGTGGCGGCCGCGCGCGCGACGGCGATCACGTCGAGGTAGCCCTCCACACTGACCCGGGGCCCGCTGCTGCTGGCCAGGGACTCGGCCTGGGCAGGGTGGTGGAGTCCGAAGACGAGTTCGCTCTTGTGGAACAGGTCCGCCTCGTTCGAGGTGTTGAAGTACTTCGGCCCCCCGCGTTCCTTGGCCTGTTCTTCCGTCTCGCCGGGCCGGTCGACGCGCCGTCCGCTGAAGCCCACGATGTCCTGGTTCTCATCGTGGATCGGGAACATGATCCGGTCGTTGAACGTGTCGATGAGCGTGCCGATCCCGCTGGTGGTGGCGAGGCCTGCGTGAAGGAGCTCGTCTTCACTGAAGCCCTGGGCCATCAGCTCGCGGGTCAGCACGTCCCAGCGGCCCGCGCCACGGTCGGAGGGGGCATAGCCCAGGCCCCACTCCTGCTGGACCTCGGCGGGGAGCTGGCGTTCGTCGGTCAGGTAGGTGCGCGACAGCTCGGCGTTCGGATCGCTGCGCAGCCGCTCGGCGAAGATCTGGGCGGCCGCCCGGTTGACGGCAATCAGCCGCTCGCGCGGCACACCGACCTGAGCTCCGGAGGCATCCTGCAGGGCGCCCTGGCCTACCTGGGGAGTGTGCTGGAAGTCGACGCGGTAGGCGGCCAAGCTCTTCTCGGGGTGCTGGCGAATCGCCTCATGCAGGACGGGGCGGAGTCTGTCGGCGAGCTCGCGGTCACGTATGGCGTTGCCGCTGGTCTCCAGGGTGATCACAACGGTCCGCTCGGCGGTGAGGACGCCGGTTGCCTCCACCGCGACGCCGAGGTCGGTGAGGGCGGAGCGGGCCAGAGCCGTGAGTTGGTCGACGGGGTCGGCTGCGGCCGGCCTGGGCTGTTCGGCAGAGGTGGTGGCGGGCTCCGGCTGCCCAGCGATGTCCTGCTCCTGCTGCTCCTTGCCGGGGCTCGCCTCCGCTTCCGGCTCGGTGACAGCGGCCGCGGTTTCGACCGGGGCCGCTGCCGGCTCCGTCACGGCCTGCTGGTCCGCTGCCGCGGGCGACTTCGCCGCAGGCTGCGAGGCGGGGCTGTCGGAGCCGTTGTGCTCGCCCTCCCCGGTGGCGGTCACGGACTCCTGGGCGGCCGGAGCGGGAGGGGCGGCGGTCTCTTGAGCGGCGTCCGGCGCCGCCGCGGGTGGTGCGGGGGTCGCGGGAACGGGGGCCGCCTGCGGCACCTCGGCGGGGGCCGGCTCGCTCGGGGCCGGTGCAGGGGTGGTGGGGTTGTAGTCCAGGAGCGGCCGGGCGCCGCCGTCGCTCGCGTTCATCCACGCGGTCGCCGCGGCCAGCAGCGTCTGCGCGTCGACCTGTGCGAGGTCGGCGGCCGGGAGGGTGACGGCCCGCGCGCTGCCCTCTTTGTCCACGGCGGTGAGCCCGAGCCACAGCACGGGCGCCCCGGCCCGGTGATCGACCAGCGCGTAGACCGGGCGGCCGTGGACGTGGGCCAGGAGCGCGACCTCAGTGGCGCCGCCGGCCAGGTGGGCCTGTGCGCGGGCGAGCAGTCGCGGCGCGGCCTTCTCGGCGGTCATGAAGGCCTCACCGGGCAGCTCGAATACGGGCAGTTGGATGTCGTCGTCCTCGTCCGGGTCCACGGCCATCGTGGTGAGCTCCTGTGCCGTTTCGGGCGTCGGCTCGGTCGGGTCCGGTGTGCCGACGGGTTGCGGGGTGAGCTGCTGGGCGCGGTGCTGGATGTACTGGCCGAGTTCCATCTCGCCGTCCTCGGTCTGCTGGACGAAGGCGATGAACTGCCCCTGGAAGGCCTTTTGGTGCAAGTCGCGTAGTTTCGCGGTGTCGGTCGTCCGTGCCGCTTGGCCGTGGAAGTCCTGCGCGAGGGTCAGTTGTGCGCAGTGGATGTGGTGGCCCAGTTGCCGTGCAAGTCGTGCGTGTTGGCTCCCGCCGTCTGTGTCCGCGCCGAGCGCGGTCTGCAGGGCGAGCAAATCGGTGAGGCCGGGGACGCCGAGGGTGTCGGTGTCAGTCAGGGGCGTTGCTGCCCGGGAGGCGGCAGGGGTGGCCGACAGCCACTGTTCGTGCTGGTCGAGCTCCCGCAGCAGGGCCTGGTGGGCAGCCGTGTACGCGGCGGCGTCCGGGTAGGGCGCGGCGGTTTCGGTGCTCCCCTGCGGGCCGGGGACGCGTGGTTGGTCGGCTGCGGACGGGTTCGGCGGTGCACTGGTGGCCACGGTGCCCTCCTGACGTGCGGCGGCCCGTTGGGGGTGCGGGCTGCTCCCGGCTTCGGGAGCAGTGCTCTGCCCGCGGTCGTCGGCCTCATCCACGGCGGGCTCTGCCCAGGCGACACGTTCGGCTCCGGGGGGCTCCTCGTCCGCTGCGCTGGCCGTGGGGGCGTTCTCGGACGGCAGAGCCGCGGCGCGCCCGGGGGCCTGAGTGCGGTCGGCCGCACGTCCTACGGGGACCTTGGGCGTGGCTCTGAAGGAGGCAGCCGCGGGTTCGACCGGTTTGTCCGGCGCTTGCGTCACCGCGTTCCCGGCCTCGCCCGCGTCGGCCGGGCCGGCGCCCAGGGCAGTCTCGTCAAGGCTGGCGTCGTCTGTGCGTGTCGGCGTCCGCAGCGGCAACGTCCCTTCTCCGCTGGAGGGGTGCTGCAGCACGGCTTGGCCCTGACGCGTGTGCTGCGGGCTGCCAGTGCTCTGGTCGGCCGCTGAAGGCGCTGCCGCCTCGCTGCCGGAGGCGCCCGTGGGCTCCGCGGCGGCCTCTCGTGGCCCTGCGGCCCGCGCCTCGAGCGGTCCGCCGTCTTCTACCGGGGCCGGTGCGGGCGCACGTGGCACAGCAGATGAGCGGACCTGACCGGACACGCCCGGGACGGGCTGCGCCGGTGCGTCGATCGGGGTGCCGGCGCCGGGACCCTGGCCAGGTGCCTCACCGGTGGGTATCGACGGGGCGGGCCGGGGCTCGAGACCGCGCCACGTCGCGCGGCGGTCGGCCACGGTGTCGACCGTGTCGGTCTCCCCCAGCGCGTAGGCCCGCAGTTCGTTGGCCACGTGCTGTGCGGCCTCGGCCACATGTTCCGCCGCGGGCAGTTGCGGGAACTTGACCTCCTTGTTGCCAAGCCGCACGAGCTCGCCCGTCCAACCCGCCGCGTCCTCCAGCACGCTGACGATGGCGCCGGCGTCCAGGCCGTACGTCGTTGCGTGCTCGCGGACGGCCTCGAGGTAGGTGATGACGATGCCGCGGACGCGGACCCGGTGGACGTCGTCCGCCTGCACCCCTCGGGCGGTCTTCCACTCCGGGCTGCGAACGTTGTTCACGTAGTGGTCGGCCGCCTCGCGGCCCGCCTCCTCCAGAGCGGCGCGCAGATTCAGCACGGCGTCGGCTGCGTACGTGTGGGCGATGGGGTCGGTGAGCGTCTCGAGCGCGGCGGCGGCGTTCTCGTCGTACTGGGCCAGCGGGTACTGGTAGGTCCAGTAGGTGTGGTCGGCTCCGGCCACAAGGTGGGCGACGTCGCGGGCGGTCGACCGGGCGGCCCGTGCGGCGGCCTCGGCCGCCATGGCGTAGGTCTCCTCGATCTCCTTCTTGCTTCGCCTGCCGGTCTTGTGCCAGTCGTCCCGCAGGGGTTCCGGAGCCGGTGGCCTCGGGGCATCGCTGCTCTCCGCAGGGACCGGGAGGGCGCCCAGGGGCGCGTAGTCGATGGGCGGCAGTGGCGCCTGGTTTACGGTCTCGATGTCGCGGGGGACATCGGGCGCGGTGAGGTTGTAGCGGGTGTACCAGGCGTGCCCGCGCTCGGAGAGGCGAATCTGCGCGCCGTCGCGCTCGGCCAGCCCATTGTCCAGAAGGGCGCTGATGCGCTGCGGTGAGCCTGCCGGGCGGACGGAGCGGCGGGGCACGCGCTGCATGAACCGGCCGTCGACTTCGGTGATATTGCCACGCGCGATGTCGTTGAGGTCCCGATGGCGAGTCAGCGAATAGCGCGGAAGTGCTACCTCTGGTTCGGCGGCGGTCGACTCCGTGCCGAAGGTGTCCTGGTCGGCTGCGGGGACCGGTTCAGGCCGGTTCACGGCGAACAGCGTGGCCTGTTCCTGGACGCCCGGCCGCGGCGCGTCGCTCGTGGGTTCTCCCCGCAGTACACGGTGCCGCTGTTCGCCGGGTTCCGAGAGCCGGGCAAAGCGGTCATGCCAAGGCGTCTCGAAGTCCAGGGCCATCTCCGCGCTGCCCTCCGCATTCTCACTCGCGGCTGGCCCCGGTCCGGTGGCGAGCGCAGGCTCGTCAGGTGCTGCTGAGGATTGAGCCGCGGGAGCAGCCGTTTCGGGGGCGGGCTCGGCTTGTGGCTCGGCAGCATCGAGGAGCCCGGAGGGAACGTCCTGGTCCCTCCATGCCTCGGCTGACGGGTGTTCGGGCAGGACGGAGGGGCCTTCGGCCGGTGGGCCTTGGCGCCCGGAGGCTGTCTCGTTGCGCTCCGAGGTGAACGGTTGTGCGGGTGCCGCGTCGGCGGCGGGAGTCAGGACGGCCGGTTCCCCCGGCGCCGGGCCGCTCGCTGCGGCAGACGGCTGCGACGGCGTTTTCTCGGCAGCGTTGGTGGCTGCCCCGGGAACAGTCGGGCGAGCGGGGGTGTCTGGGTCGCCGCGGGCATCGGCGTCCGCCGCCTGGCCCGTGTTGCTGCGGGGACTTCGCGGCGCGGAGCGGGGAGCGCCCGCCGTCGCACGCCCGTCGGGCTGGGCTGCAGGACGGGGGTCGGTGCGTCCGTCCTGGACCGGCGCGGTACCGTGCCCGGATCCGCGCGCAGGGCTCTGTTCAGGTGTGAGTACGCGAGGAGCGTTGTCGGTGGCGGACCAGCCGGGGGCCGCATCGGGAAGTGGCAAGCCCGACGGCACTTCTCCCTCCGCTGTCCACTGCAGATCAGGGGCGGTCGGGGAAGCCGGCACTGCCGCGGCTGCGTCCAGGACGCGGGGGGTGTCCTCATCGCTCCCCCAGCCCCGAGGCGCCTCGGGGCTGGCCGAGGATGCGCCCTGGTCACCCCCCGCGCCGTCCCCGCGGCTCAGGGCGGCAGGGACGGCCGCTTCGCCTGCCTCGTGTTCGGGTGCCAGCGGGCGAGGTGTGTCGTCGCCGGCAGCCCAGCCGTAGACCTCGCCGGCCGGGGACAGGCCCGACGGAGGTTCCTCGGCCGCCGTCCATCCAACCGGGTCCCCGGTAGTGGGGGATGCCGAATGCGTCGCCGCCGTGTCCAGGACGCGCGGGGCGTCCAGGACGCGCGGGGCGTCCAGGACGCGCGGGGCGTCCAGGACGCGCGGGGCGTCCTGGTCGCTCCCCCGCCCCCTAGCCACAGGGCTAAGAGCCGAGGGGACGTCTTCGTCACCCCAAGCGTCACCTGGGCTGCTCGCGGCCGCGGGCCTGTCTGCTTCCCCAGTGTCCTGCTCGGACGCGGGGACGCGAGGCGGTTCCTCGCTCGCCGCCCAACCAGATCCAGGCGGAGTCGGGGACGTCGGCTCCGTCGCGGACATGTCCAGGACACGCGGTATGTCCTCGCCGCTCGCCCACCCCTTGGCTACAGCGTCAAGAGCCGAGGGCGCGTCCTCGTCCCCCCACGCCCCGTCCGCGCTGGTGCGGATGGCTGAGCCGTCTGCTTCCACGGCGTCCTGCTCGAATGCGAGGACGCGGGGGACATCGGCTGTTACGGCCCAGCCCGCGACGGGTTCGGGCAGCGTCAGACCTGACGGAGGTTCTTCCTCCGATGCCCAGCCCGCATCGAGTGCCACGGCGCGCGGAGTGTCGCCGGTGCTCGCCCACCCCGCGGCTACGGCATCGAGCGCCGACGGAGCATCCTCCCCCCACACACCGTCCGCGCCGGTGGTGACCGCTGAACCGTCGGCCTGCCCAGCGTCCTGCTCGGGGGCCAGGACGCGCGGAACGCCGTCCGCCGCTGACCAGCCGGCCACCGTGTCGGGAAGCACCAGACCAGACGGGGGCTCCTCCTCCGATACCCAGCCCGAGTCAGGCGCCAAGACACGGGGGGTGTCCGCATCGCTCGCCCATCCTTGGGCTACACCGTCGAGTGCCGACGGCGCCTCCTCACCCCACACGCCGTCCCGGCTGGATGCGACGGCTGAGCTGCCCACTTGCTCGGCACGCTGGTCAGATGCAAGGACGCGGGGGATGCTGTCCCTTGCGGCCCAGCCCGCGACGGGGTCAGAGTCCGCCAGACCAGACGGCGGCTCCTCCTCCGATGCCCAGCCCGCATCGGGTGCCAAGGCGCGCGGAGTGTCGCCGGTGCTCGCCCACCCCGCGGCTACGGCATCGAGCGCCGACGGAGCATCCTCCCCCCACACACCGTCCGCGCCGGTGGTGACCGCTGAACCGTCAGCCTGCCCAGCGTCCTGCTCGGGGGCCAGGACACGCGGAACGCCGTCCGCCGCTGACCAGCCCGGAGCCGGTGCTGGGACCTCCAATCCGGATGGAGCATCCAGTGCCCAGGCCGAATCAGGCGCAGCCGCGGGGGCACGCTCCGCCGCGAAAGCGTCAAGGACACGGGGCACGTCCGAGTTGCTCGCCCATTCAGCGGGAGCGGCATCGAGCGCCGATGGTGCGTCCTTGTCCCCCCAGGCGCCGTCCGCATGGGGGGTGACGGCTGCACCCTCTGCTTGACCGGTGTCCCGCTCGGGTGCGAGGACGCGGGGGACACTGTCCGTTGCGGTCCAGCCGGCCGCCACATCGGGAAGCACCAGACCCGATGAGGGCTCCTCCTCCGATACCCAGCCCGCGTCTGGCGCCAAGGCGCGGGGGACGCCGCCGGTGCTCGCCCACCCCGCGGCTACACCGTCGAGCGCCGACGGAGCATCTTCCTCCCCCCAAGCGTCGTCTGCGCCGCGGGGCGGGGGCGGGAACTCTTCAGGAGCGGTGGCCAACTCGTCACCTCGTTGATGATCACGGGTGGCGGCCGAGCCGCCTGCATTCCCTGGGCAGATCAAGTGCCCTTCGACGCTAGGGATCACCGCCCCGCAAGGCTGCCGTGTACCGGCGGGCCTCCCGCCTGAGGGGAAGAGCGGCCCAGAAGATTGGCGGCCGATTCCCCCAGGCGGTCCGTGCCCCCGGTCACCGGCTTGGGGAGGCAGCCGGCGCGGCCTGTTGGCCGTGCTCGTCCGGACGCGGCTGACGCATGGGTCCGGAGCCTGCGGCGGGGGAAATCGACTGGGGCATCTGGCGTTGGCGAGCTGCCGCCTGGACGCGGTCGCGGACCCGGCGCGCGCGGTCGGTGTCGATGAGCTCCTGTACAAAGGCCTCGCCGTAGCGCTCCACGATGTGAGTGACCTTGTCGTTGGTGGCGTTTTGGAGGTCTTCGCGGGTGAAGACACCAGCTGCTGCAGACGTGGCGTCGAACCCGAAGCCCAGTACGCGCCCGTGCTGCGGATGCCTATCGACTGCCACGTACAGGTTCAAGGCGCTCATCTTGCTGTGGAGGGTCGGCTCGCTGGACGCCTGCGGGTCGTCCATGAGCTTCAGCAGGTCCCCGCGCAGCCGGTCCGGGACGACGGGCCCGGGAGCGGGAAGGCGGGCCAGCACGCCGCGCAGTACCTGTTCTCCGGTGGCACCTTCGAGTTCCGCAGCTGTGAACTGCGCGGCTGCGCGGGGTGTGGTGGGGTCGAACCCGAACTGCACGACTTTCCCGTGCCGGGGACTCTGTGCGACCCGTACGTACAGCGGCGCGCCGCCGACGTTCGCGTGCTCGGTGGGCGTGGTGGGTGCGTCCCGGTTGGTGAGCAGGCGCAGCAGGTCACGGCGCAGTTGTTCGCCCTCGGACAGCTTTGAGGGCATCTGCGTTACGTTCTGCGGATCCAGCTCTGCCTCGGCTTCCTCGTGCAGCTCAGGTTCCGTCTCCGTTTCCGGATCGGTCTCCGCTTCGAGGTCCGCTTCGTGCTCGAACTCCAAGTCGTCGGCTTCGATCTCCTGGTCGGCCACCGGCTCGTGCTCCAGCTCCAGGTCCGCAACGGCCTCGTTCTCAAGCTCGGAGGCCAGTCCCAGCACAGCCGCGAGCTCCGCCTCGAAGTCAACGTCCTGGTCGGGGTCAGCTTCGAATTCCGAGGCCAGCTCCGCCTTGAGTTCGGCGGTCAGCTCCGCCTCCATATCCGCGTCCGTGTCCGGGCCGGTCTCTGTTTCCGGATCGGAGGTGGTGGGCGGCTGGGAAGTCGGCCGGGCCAGGGCGGTGGGTGGCACCGGTGCCTCTTGCGGTGCGAGCGGCGCCCGCTGGGTGAGCCGGTAGACGGTTTCGGGCAGTTCGAAGGCCGTAGCCTTCAACTCGATCGAGGCCGGCTGGATGTCCGCCCCGTTGACAATGGTGGCGGCCATCAAGTATGTCCGCTCGCCACCGTCGCCGTGGGGGTGGTTGTGGGTCACCATGGCGCGGCCGCGGATCCGGAGGGTGCCGGCGGCGGGTGTCCCTGCGGCGCCGCTCGGCACGAGCGGTGTGCCGTTGGCATCGAGGTCGAATTCGATGACGTCGTCGTTGTGGACGAAGTCAGCGTCCAGGCGCAGGCCGATGGGCTCGCCGTCTGCGTCGAGGATGGTGTCCTGGCCCACGTGCTGTACGGGCAGGTTGCGGGGCAGGTGCCAGGTGCTGTCGTCGTCCAGGGTGATCGTTGTGGTGCCGAAGTCGGTGTCGGTGCGCTGGATGATCTCCCAGGCCTTGTCCTCGTCGTTGATCCGCAGCCAGACCCAGTCGCCGGGGGTGAGCGTGTCTGCCCAGCGCATGGTGCCGGTGTCCTGCTCGGGGCGCTGAGGCTGGTCCTCGAAGAGCTGCCACATGGCGTCGCTGGGGGAGTTGGTCCGGTCGTGCGCGCGGTCGTGGTGGGCGCGTTCCTCCAGGATCGTGTGGTTGAGGTGGTCGAACTCCCCTGCGGACAGCCGCGCGCCGAGCTGCGGGTCGCTCCAGTCGATCGGCTCCCCGTCGGTGGTCCGCAGCTCGGTGAGGCGGCCGGCGAAGTCGCGTGCTTCCTCCAGGGAGGGCAGGCCCTCCAGCGGCTGGGGGGTGACGGCGAGGTCGCGGGCGGCTTCGGGGCTGAGGTAGAGGTCGGGCAGGCGGCCGTCGAAGGGCAGGCCGGTGCCGGCGGGGAGCACCTCGAAGGTCTCGCCGTTCTGGCGGATGGCGAACTGGCCGTCGTCGGTGAGCTCCACCAGTTCGCGGTCCTTGGCGACTTTGCGCACCTCGGCGCGGCGCTCGGGGCTCAGTCCGGGGATCTTCGCGGCCTTCAGGTGGTTGATGACCTGGCCGAGGGAGGCGAAGCGCCGCTGCACCAGGGCCGTCTCCCCTGCCGGTGTGGCGGGTGCAAGCGGGGTGGCGACCAAGACGTGGCTGGTGGAGCGGATGGTCTGGATCTGGTTGCCGGTGGCGGCGTCCAGGACTCGGCCCCAGCCGCGGCGCGCGCCTTTCGCGTCGTCGGATTCTTCGATCCGCACCAGGACTGGGATGTCCAGGGGTTCCAGGTTGGAGCGCAGGTGGGTGGCCTGCGGGTTGTTGACTTCGCCCTTCCACCAGAAGGTGCCGTCGGCTGCTGCCACCTCGCCGAGGACCTTCTTCACGTTGGTGATCACGAAGTTGCCCGGGGCCGGTATGGAGGGGTCGGTCTGCTCGGGGGCGGGCCGGGGTGCGGTCTGGGGCGCGGGCGCGGTCAGGCGGCGGCCGGTGCTCTGCTGGTACTCCTTGGCGTAGCGCCGGTCCCTCTCGTCGAGGCCCTGGGTGACCAGCGCGTGCAGGATCGCCTGCTTGATGTCGTGGCCGTGCTGGTCCTTCCAGTGGAGGGCCTTCATGGGCAGGGCCCGGCGGGTGGGGTTGGGCATGTCCCAGGGGAAGGGGCGGCCCTGTTCGTCGCGGATGCTCTCCAGGGCGTCCGCGATCCTGTTGGCCCGCTCGCGGGTCTTGATCTGCTCGCCCCAGGGCCCGAAGACCTTCGTGAGCCGGTCCGGTGCCCGCACTTCGTAGCGTTCGGGGGCGACGGTGATGATCGCCAGCCGGCCGCCGGAACTCAGGTGGGTTCCGGCCTCGGTCTTGCCGTGCTTGCGGCACAGCTCGACGATCATCTGCTGGCTGCGCTGGTCCGGGTCGGCCTTGTAGTGGACGACGCTGCTCAGGTGGGCCTTGAGCAGCATGTTGGAGTCGGCCGTGGGGTCGGCCTTCTTCTCCTCGGGCGTGAGGGCGAACCGTGGTGCCGGTATCGGGGCGGGTCCTGCGGGCGCTTTCAGTGGCTGGTTCTCGGGGACGCCGGCGAGGAAGCGGATGAGCGCGACCGCGGCGCCGTCGGGGCTGGCGTAGGCGGTGCCCTCGGCCAGGGCCAGTTGGCCGTCGGGGACGAAGTGGAAGCCCGCGGCGCTCGCCACGACGGTGCCGAGCCGGGTGCCGTTGCGCAGGATGCCCCGGGCGCCGCCGGGATCGGCCGCTTCCAGGGTGAGGTCGGCCAGGTCCTGGCGGAAGGCGTCCATGCCGCCGAGCTGTTCGGCATCCATCCGGCGCAGGCGGCGCTGCTCCAGCTCGGCACGCAGGGCGTCGCGCTGCTCGACGGCGCGGACGCTGTCTGCGGTGTCGCCCTGTGCCGCGTACGCGTTGAGCCACTGGTCCAGGGCCGTGGCCCGCCTCTCAAGCTCGGCGGACTTCAGGCTCTGCGGCGGGCTGGAGAACAACGGGGGCTTGGGCGTGCGGTCCTGCACCAGCACGGGCGCCACCGCGCCCGGGCGCGGGGTGCGCTCGGGACGGTCCTGGAGGGTGACGAGCCGGGTGCCATCCCAGCAGGCCAGTACCTCTTCGAGCCCGTGGAAGTGGCCGCGCTCGTCGCGCAGGGTGTGCGGTCCGACCTCGACGGCCTGGGCCCACTCACCGCTCTTGCGCAGCAGGACTTCGACCCGGGTGCCGTCCGGGCGCGGCTCGAGATCGGCGATCGTCCACCGGCCGGCCCGCTGGGCGTAGGAGTAGTCCTTCCTCAGTGTGGCGAGCAGGGCGGCGGAAACGTCTCGTGTGACGGCATCCTGCTCGACCACCGGCGCCGGGGCCGGGGCGGTTGGCTGCGGCTGGGCTGCGCGGTCGCCCGGTACCGCGACGACCTGGTCGCGGGTGAAGACCAGGACGCGGCCGTCCGCGCTGGTGCCGGCGTACGAGCTGGCGTCGGCCAGCTCCACGGTGACTGTGCTGTACAGCTGCCGGGTGCCCGGCTGGCCGGTGGCGGCGTGGGCGGGGTGGTGCGGGTCGAGGATGCGGACCTGCTGGCCCACGTCGAGGGTGGGAGAGGCGCTCGGGCCGGCGGGTATCCAGCCCTGGGGGGCGGGCTCGGTGAGGTTGCGGCGGTCGTGGGCGGCGGCTTCGCCTTCCACCGTGCCGCCCTCGACGGAGGTTTCGAGGCGTCCGTGGAAGGCGGTCTCGGCGCCCAGGGTTCCGGAGAGGTAGACCGACTGGTGGAGTTGGATCTGGTCGGCGCCGATGGGGTTCCAGGCGACGTAGACCCGCAGGCCGCTGGCTTCGTCGCCGACCTGGACCTTCACCAGCTGGTCGGTGCCGCGGGTGTCCTTGGCGATGACCGTGCCCAGGACCGGAACAAGGGCCGGGCCCGCCTCGTGCCCCTGTGCCTCGCTCGCACCCGGGGCGGTGGTTGCTGTCTCGGGTGTGGGGACACGCAGGCCGGGCTCGCTGGCGAGGCTGTGGCGTGTGCGTTCAGCGTCTTCCTTGGTCGCGAAGACGGCTTCGACGGGGTCCTGGTCCTGGGAGCGGATCCAGACGATGTCCCCGTCTGCGCGGTCCACCACGGCCCAGTGTCGGCCGGTGTCCGTGGGCCGGGCGATCACCTTGAACGACGCCGCCGGCGCGGCGGTCGCCGCAGGTTCCGGGGCCTCGGCCGCGGACAGCGTGTCATCGGTGGCGGCGGGCGGCGCTGCGGGGCTCTGCTCCCCGTCGACGGCGGCGTTCTGGCCCACCGCCGCGGTGGTGGCCGGCTCCTGCTGTTCAGTGGGGCGCGGGGCGGCGGCGAAGAACGGTGTTCCGGTGCGGATACGGTCGATGCGCTTGCCGGTGACGGCGTCCTCGACGTCGACGACGCCGCGCGGTCCGAACTTCAGCCGGGCGAGGATGGGTTGTTTGATCGCCTTCTTGCGTTCGGCTGCCTTGCCGCCCCACCACAGGGTGCCGTCCGGCCCTGTCAGTGCACGGGTCTCGGGCGGCTTGAGCGCGGTGAACGTGTCCCGGTCAGGGGCCGTCTGCGTCGTGCCGTCTGGGGTGGTGGGCGCTGTCTGAGCCTGCTGCTCGGTTGCGTCCGGTGTGTCCACGGCGGCTTCCTCCCCGGTGCCGTCTGCGGCGGACGGTGTGTTCGGTGCTTGCGGTGCCTGGTCAGCGGTGCTGGGAGCGGCGGCAGGACGGGGCGAGGTCTGCGGGTCCGGCGAGGCCGCACTGCTCGGGCCGGGTGCCGTCAGCGGCACGAAGCCGCTGTTGAGGGCCTCGTCCAGTTCTTCGTCGCTGGCCACGGGCAGGTGGGGCTGGTCCTGCCCCTCGCGGCGGACGATCTGACCGGTGACGACCGCCTGGGTGCGCCCGTCGTCGGTCCTCACGAGCAGCGCGGTGCCGTCGAGCTCCGCGACTTCCCCGTGGAGGAGGCTTTCTCCGTCCTCGCTCCAGAAGGTGAGGCGGTTGCCGGGTGCGAAGTCGCTGACCTGCCATGCGCGCAGGTAGATGCCGTCCGGCTCCTGCATCGGGTCGTCGTCGCGGGTGACGTCGAAGATCCAGCTGAGCGAGCCGGCGTCCAGGATGTCGGTGGCACGGGTGGCGGCGACGTAGGCCAGGCGCAGCTGCTCGTCGTCGGGGATCGTGTCCCAGTCGATGCCACCGCTGGCGCTCTCCTTGGGACCACGGAAGTCCCCGGCGATGCGGACACGCTCGGACTCCATGCCTTTGGCCTTGTGCGCGGTGGACACCAGGAGGTCATGCGGCGCGGCCTGGTCGACGACCTGCCCGCCGTTGTCGCTGGCGGGGGCGGTGTAGTGGTCGGTGATGTACTGCTCGACCCGCTCGCGCAGCCGGTGACGCTCGGCCTCGGTCGCGGAGGCGGCGGGCTTCCTCGGCGGCGGGAAGCTCCATCGCTTGCCGTCGCCGTCCCATCCGAAGCCGACGCCCTTGCTCTTGAGCCACTCCTTCGTGGCCCGGAAGTTGCCGTCGCCGTGGGCGAATTTCACGTGCAGGCGCTCGCCGTCGTCCTCGACGAACGGGCGCGGCATCCGCACGGACTCCAGCAGCGCATCGAGATCCTCGCTGTGCCGCTCCATCAGCTTGAACATGGAGTCGAGCTGTTTGAGCTCGTGCTCGCTCTCGGCGGTCTCCAGGATCTCGTCCCAGGCCATGCCGTTGAACCGGGCCAGTTCCTGATGGCTGGTGCGCTCCCCCTCGCGCAGCGCTTCCGCGGCTTCCAGGAACTTCCGCAGGTCGGCCAGTCCCCCGGACACCGCGACCTTGCGGCCCGCCCGCAGGCCTTCGACGGCACCGAGGACGACTCCCGCGTTGGTGCGGGCTATGAGCATCGTCTCGTCGCCCGGATCGATCTCTTCGATGCGGGAGGACTTGCGGTCCCAACCGGCCAGCCGCATGCGGGTGCCGCCCAGACGCAGGAAACGGTTGCCGATGTCGGCCACGGCATCGCCGAACCGGAAGGTCTGGGTCAGCGTGGCGGTCGCGTCCGCGGGCAGGCGTCCCAGGGCGTCGGTCGCTCCGCGGAAACCGTAGATGGCCTGGTTGCTATCGCCCACCGCTACGACCTGGATGCCGGCTTCGCGGACGTTCGCGACGATCGACTCCATGACGGGGTTGACGTCCTGTGCTTCGTCCCAGAACAGCACGTCGGTGTCGGGGACCCGGCCGGAGAGCGCCCACATCTTGACGGTGTGGTCGAAGGACAGCGGAAGATCGCGGTCCTTGCCGATGGCCTGCGGGTCGGTCAGGTTGTCCCACATCTCCTGCGCAAGGGGCCGGATCGCGGCGAAAATCGCACCCCGGTTGTGCGAGATGCTGTCCGGCAGATGGTGGACGGCGAAGTCGTCGTCTGCGGACTTCACCCATTCCGACAGCAGCCGGTTGGCCAGGTACGCGGCACGCTGCGGGCTCAGCGATTCGCCTCCGGCCGGGATCCGGGAGCGCCAGCGCATCCGGTCGGCGATCTGCTGCTCGTTGAGCTTCGGCCAGTTCAACCGGGTCAGCAGGGCCTCGTCGACCATGCTGTTGGCGTAGGCGTTCGCGGTGGTCGGGGTGAGGTTGTCGCTGTACTCGCCGCGCTGCTGTGCCTCGATCGCTTCGTCAGCGACCGAGCGATTGAAGGCGAGGTACAGGATGCGCTTGCCGGGCATGCGCCGCGACAGCATCTTCAAGGTGGTGGACTTGCCGGTGCCGGCCAGGGCCATCACCCGCAGGTCCAGGCCGCGCCGCGCCGCGGCCTCGATGATGATGTCCTGCTCAGCGGTGGGCGGGAATTCTTCCGCCGCAGCGGCGGACGCGACGATCTCGGCCCATCGGGCATCGGTGTAGCCGCCGGGCTTCGCGGGCGGCAGGTCGTCCACGCTGGTGACGGCGCCCTGGGCCTCGTTGGGGTTGAGCCTGTAGCCGTCGGCCCGCTCACGCAGGATCTGCCCGCGGGACGGATCGACAAGGTTGCCCTGGGCGTCGTACTGCGTTTGCGGCACCCACCCTTGCGCGTCGCCGACGTCCGCCGCTCCGGGGCCCCTGAGAATCTCCCAGGTCCAGGTGCGGGCCGCGTGCCGGAACCGGTCGACGAGCACGACCTGGCCGTCGAGCAGCGGGAGCACGGCCACCTGCGGCTCGGGCCGCGCGGCGAGGATCCGCAGCCGGCGCTCCTGGCGTCCGTCGGGGAGGACCACCGGGTCTTCGAGGACCACCCGCTCCTCGTCACGGTGCAGCACCTGCCCTTCGGTCATCGGCCAGCGCATGATGTCGGTCGCGCCGTAGCCGGGCGGACTGGAGAACAACGCGGGGCGGGTGTCGCGCAGATGTGCGTACGCGGACTCGGGGGTGTGGTCCATCAGATCACCGACCTCGGCGGGCAGGGTGAGCAGCGAGCGGGGAAGCGGAACGGCGGGCGTCACGCGGCAACTCCCTGACGGGCAGCGGACAGATCGGCGGCGAGCTCGTCGACGGCGGTGTACGTCATGGGCCCGGTGGTGACGATCCGCGCCCGATCCCCGCTGTAGTGCAGGCGCCACTTGTCGACCACCCACCGCGCGGGCCGCTCGAAGGTGACCGTCAACGAGCCGGGGAAGCGTTCCGGCGCCACCCCCGCGGCCTCGAACGTGGCGAGCGCGTAGCCGGCGACCTCCTGGCACCGGGCCACCATGGCCGCCACGCCGGCCCGCCCCAGGGAGCGCAGTCGCGTCCACAGCAGCAGCGTACTGAGCCCGCTGCGGGCACCGACCAGCAGACGGTCGGGCACCGTGATCGACAGGTTCGTGGGCGGGTCCTGCATACGCCGCACCAGCGAGATGCCCGCCGGGACGGGCAGTCCCAGTAGGGGGTGCCCGGACAGGGTGATGGAGTGCGCGCCGTGCGCGAGCGACCACGGCTCCACCAGGTCGGTGTGCGCGGCCGCCAGTCCGCCCGCGCTCGCGTCGACATGGATGTGCACCGGCCCGAACGCGGCGGCCGCGGCCCGCAGTTCGGTCACGCTGTCGATGGCGCCGTGCAGGGGAGTGCCGCAGGTGGCCACCACCAGCGCCCCCCGCCCCGCGCCGCATCCGTACCTGCAGCCGCAGATCGTCCGGATCCATCGTGCCGTCGCCCAGCGCCAGGACGCGCACCGTGTTCATCCCCAGCAGCTCGCAGGCCCGTACGACGTCGTAGTGGGCCTGATCGCTGATGTACACCGACGGCTCCGGCAGCCCGCGGCGGGCCAGGACCAGGCCGTGCAGGAGCGCCTCGCGCGGCGAGGCCGCCACATAGCCGTGCGCCTCGTCGAGGCAGACCCCGGCGAGCGCGGCGAAGTAGGCGAGCACCGCCTTCTCGTACGCGCGGGCGCCGTCGTCGAAGCGGGTGTCGTCGTACGGGCCGCCCTGCTGATCGGTGAACAGGCCGAGCAGCGGGGCGAGTTCGGCCATCACCTGTTCTAGGTGATCCGGGAGGCCCAGGAACGGCCGCTCGCCCGGGGCGAAGGCGCGCTGCAGCTGGTGCAGCGCGCGGGTGTCCGCCGCGGGCGGGGACGGCTGGAAGCCGATGGCCAGGCCCTCGTCGGGCGGGGTCGAGGCGGTGCGGGGACTCACGTCATCGGCTCCATACAGGTCGCTCGGGCTATGGGTGCCACTCCATCTACGCCCGCCCGCAGCCGCTGCGGGCCGCCCGGACGCCGAGCACGCCGCGGGGCGGGAGGCAGCGCCGCACAACCCGGTTGCGCCTCCCGCCCCACGGACTCGACGGCCCCGAGCGCTGCCGCCGCGCCGGGCACCGGCTACCGCGCGGCGCGCTCGTGCACCCCCGTCGGGTTGGCGGCGGGGGAGCGCGGCGGGAACAGATTCCGCCTGCCGGGAGAGCAGGCCAAGTCGCGGAGCCAGCAGGTGGGACCGCAGCCGAAGGACGACGCCATCACCGCCGCCGGCCGCCCAGGATCGGTCACGTCCGGACCTGAGGGTGCGCACCCCTCATGTCCCCGACACCTGATTTGGTGGTCGTAGGCCCGTGAGCACCACGAGATCCGGCCCAGCGGCATCGCGTGACGGAACGATCCGCCCGATCGCCGAGCCAGGGAGTGGGAGGAGCGGCAGCGGCTGTCCGCGTCGCCGGAAGCGGCGTTGAGAGGGCCGCCGCGGTCTGCTGGGCTTCTCGCCGGCGGCTGGCCCCCCCTTCGCCGCTGGCGCCGTCCGTACGCCGCCGCCTGCCACTCGGCCCCGGCGCACGGACGGCGGCTTTCTCCCACACCCACGATTCCCCCTTTTGCAGAGGCAGGCAGGCGATGGCCCACGCGCAGGTCCGCGACGTCCCCCGCACCACGAAGGAGCCAGCCCGCGCACCACAGCCGTCACCCCTGCCCGCCCCGGCAGGCGATCCGGAGCCACCGCGCACCCCGCCAACCTTCCGCGCCGTGCTGCGCCACCGACATTGCAGCCGCCTGCTGATCGCCTCGGTGACCGGACGCCTGTCGCTGGGCATGGTGCCCGTCGCCCTGATCCTGGCGGCACAGGCGGACGGCCACTCCCTGGCGAGCGCCAGTCTGCTGGCCGCGCTCTACGGCATCGCCCCGGCGCTCGGACTGCCACTGCTCGGACGGCTGGCAGACCTGCGCGGCCTGCTCCTGCCCTGCTACCTCGGCGCCGCCCTGGTCGCCGTCGCGCTCGGCACCCTGGCCATGGCGGGTACCGCCCACCTGCCGCTGACCGCCGGGTGCGTCGCCCTGGCCGGAGCCGGATGCCCGCCGCTGGAGGGCGGGCTGCGATCCCTGTGGCACGCAGTGCTGCCCGACGACGCCCACGTGCGCACCGCCTACACCCTGGACTCCTCCACCCAGGAGATCGTCTACGTCACCGGCCCCGCCCTGGCCATCGCGATGGCCACCTGGCTCTCCCCGGCCGCGGCCCTCGCCCTCGCGGCCGCCGTCACCGTGGCCGGCTCCCTCGCCTTCGCCACCGCCCCACCGGCCCGCACCTGGCGGGCCGCGCCCCGCCACCGCGAACGGCTCGGCGTGCTGCGCCCGCCCGCCATGCGGCCCCTGCTGCTCTCCCTGGTCTTCCTCGGCACCACGGTCGGCGCCCTCGACGTCGCCGGGATCGCGGTGGCCGAACGGCAGGACGCCTCCTGGCTGGCGGGCGCGCTGCCCGCGGCGTTCTCCGCCGCCGGACTGCTCGGCGGCGTCCTGTTCACCCGCCTTCAGCCCACCACCGCCCCGCGTCCGCGTCACCTGATGCTGCTCGGTGTCGCGTACGCAGCCTGCTGGCTCCCGCTACTCGCCCCGCTGCCCGCCCCGGCGATCCTCGTCCTGGCGCTGCTGCCGGGCGCCCTGTTCGTGCCCCTGCTCACCGTGGCGTCCCTGTCCGTCACCGCGCTCGCCCCGCCGGGAACGTCGACCGAGGCGGTCGGCTGGATGTCCAGCGCCATCCGGCTCGGCCAGGCCGGCGGCACGGCCCTGGCCGGACCACTCAGCGGCCACTTCGCCGTCCCGCTGATGGCTGCGGTCGGCTGCGCGCTGCTGCTCACGGCGCGCACCGTGCCCGTGCCCGCGGCCACCCCGGTGTGAGACGACACGGGCCCGCGCATGCCCGTTCCCACCTCCCGGCACGCCGAATGCGATCGCCGCGCCAGCGCCTGGCACGCCCCGGTGGCCCGCCCGTCATGCGTCCTGTCTGGCCTGAAGGCTCCTGGTA
>NZ_JBAMDC010000659.1:0-2051 GCF_036961605.1 Streptomyces sp. KLMMK | reverse complement strand
TGCCGCAGGTACGCGGCCCGGTTGAGCGGGTTGCCGTCCGTGCGCGGGCGTACGGGCGGGCGGCCTTCGTGCGGGCGGTCGGCGGCCGGGAGGGTCCACCAGACGCCCTCGCCGCGGGTCAGGGCGGGCAGGCGGCGTTCGGCGGCGGGGGCGCTGCGGGCCGGGATCGTGCCCTTCAGGACGCACACCTCCGGGCCGGCCGCCGTGTCGTGGATGCCGGCTCCGAGCCCGGCCAGCAGGCCCGTGACGGCGCTCAGGGTGTCGGCGGGAGCCTCCAGTTCGTAGGCGTGGCAGGGCTCGTACACCCGTGTGCCCGCCTCGGCGAGGGCGGCCATCAGGACCAGCGGGGTCAGCCGGCGGAAGTCGGCGGCGGTGCTCACCGGCGCCGCGAAGCCCGAGCGCGTCAGCGTGACCACGCAGCCGGTGACCGGCCATCCGTACAGGCCCTGGGCGAGGGTGCGGTGGACGGTCTCCTCGATCGCGCGGTCGAAGGCCGGCGGCAGGGCACCGAGTTCGGTCTCGCGGCGGAAGACCGTGCCGGCGTCCGGCGCGCCCGGCTCGACGCGCAGGCCGACCGTCGCCCAGAAGGCCTGACCGCCGTGCCGGCCGATCTCCTCGTACGCCTCGCCCGTGCCGGTGACCCGCTCGCGGTGGACGGTGCTGCTCGGTTCGAAGACCGCGTCGACGCCGAACTCCTCGGCGAGCGTCGCCGCGACGATCTCCTTCTGCACCTCGCCGTGGAGCAGCACGGAGGTGCCGCCGCCCGCCGGCAGGGCGCGGGTGCCGATCAGCGGGTCCTGGTCGGCGAGGGCCGTGAGGGCGGCGTGCAGCCGGGCCGCGTCCCCGGGACGCACGGGCCTGACCACCGCCTCCAGGCCGGGCGGGGCGAAGTGCGGCGTCTGCGCGCCCTCGTGCGCGGGGCCGAGGCGGTCACCCACCCTGACCTCCGCCAGGCCCTTGATCCGGGCGATGTCACCGGCCGTGGCGCGGCGCCGTGCGGTGCCCGGTTCCCCGGCCTCGACCGCCACGAGGGAGGTGACGCGGCCGGGGTGCTCCGTGCGGCCGCCGCCGGGCTCCTGCCGGTGGAGCGTGACGCGGTCGCGCTCGGAGACCGCGCCCGAGAAGAGGCGCAGGTAGGCGGTCTTCTCGCCGGAGGGCTTGCGGTCGACGGCGAAGACCGTGCCGGTGGCCTCGGGGCCGGACCCGCCGCGCGCGGGCGGGAGGTGGCGCACCATGCCGTCGATCAGGTCCGCCACGCCCTCGCCGGAGACGGCCGAGCCGAAGTAGAGGGGGTGGACGAGGCCGCGCGCGGTCTGCCGCGCGAGGGCTTCGCGCAGTTCGGGGGGCGTGACCGGCCGGTCGTCGACCAGCGCGGCGAGCAGCGCGTCGTCGTGCTCGGCCAGCACCTCGGCCACGGCCTCGCGGAAGGCGGCGTCCTCGTACGAGCCGGGGACGGTGCGGGCGCCGGGGGTGCCGATGCCGCGCACGGCGCCCATGGGAATCACGTGCGGGGTCAGCCTGCGGCGGACGGCGGCGAGCGTCTCCGCCTCCCGGGCGCCCGCGCGGTCGGTCTTGTTG
Source organism: Streptomyces sp. KLMMK (assembly GCF_036961605.1). Classification (NCBI taxonomy): domain Bacteria; kingdom Bacillati; phylum Actinomycetota; class Actinomycetes; order Kitasatosporales; family Streptomycetaceae; genus Streptomyces; species Streptomyces sp. KLMMK. The sequence goes on along the minus strand of NZ_JBAMDC010000659.1, from coordinate 473 downwards.
ACGAAGACGAGGGTGGGCAGGCGCAGCCGCCGCAGGGTCTTCATCAGCACGCGTGTCTGCGCCTGCACCCCCTCGACGGCGGAGAGGACGAGGACCGCGGCGTCGAGGACGCCGAGGGCGCGCTCGACCTCGGCGATGAAGTCGCTGTGGCCGGGGGTGTCGACGAGGTTGACGCGCAGGCCCCCGACGCGGAGGGGCGCGACGGCGGTGCGGATGGTGATGCCGCGGCGGCGTTCGAGCTCGCCGCTGTCGGTACGGGTGCTGCCGGCGTCGACGCTGCCGAGCCGGTCGATGGCGCCGGTGTCGAAGAGCAGGCGCTCGGTGAGGCTCGTCTTACCCGCGTCGACGTGCGCGAGGATGCCGATGTTCAGAACGGGCCGCACGGGCAGGCAGAGCCCGGACAGCAAGGTGTGCGTACGCAAAGAGGTCCTCGGAAGGAGTCGTCCGGTCAGGGCGCTGGGGGTGACCGAGGC
>NZ_JBAMDC010000658.1:0-2075 GCF_036961605.1 Streptomyces sp. KLMMK | reverse complement strand
AGGTGCGGGCCAGCGCGGATGCGGTGCGCGTGGTGCAGGCGGTGCGGGAAGCGTCGGCAGGCGTGGCGGATGCGGCGGGAAGCGTGACGGACGGGGCGGGCGCGGCAGGCGCCGAGGAGGCCGTGTGAGCACCGCCCGTACGGACGGCGAGCTGGTCGAGCTGGCGAACACCGCGCTGTACGAGGCGGTGGAGCGCGGCGACACGGACGCGATGGGCCGGCTGTGGCTGGACGACCCCGACATCGAGGTGTCGTGCGTCCACCCCGGGTGGCCGGTGCTGCGCGGGCGCAAGGAGGTGCTCCGCTCGTACGCGCTGATCATGGCGAGCACGGACTACATCCAGTTCTTCCTCACCGACGTCGAGGTCTCGGTCGCCGGCGACACCGCTCTCGTCACCTGCACGGAGAACATCCTCAGCGGCGGTCCGGCCGAGGAGGAGGGCGAGCTCGGGCCCCTGGTGGGACAGCTCGTCGTGGCGACGAACGCCTTCCGGCGCGTCGGCGGGGAGTGGAAGGTGTGGTCGCACCACGGCTCGCCGGTGCTCGCCGGTCGTGACGACGAGGAGGACGAAACGGACGGCGCGGACGGCGCGGACGGCATTTCGGGAGCGTGACGTATCTCGCGTCACACCCGCCCCACGAGGAGTGATCCACGTCAGCGCGGCGGAATGCCCGCCACTCGTTCGGGCTGCTGGGCGGGCGGGTAGGGGTGGGGGACGGGGCCGCCGGGTAAGCGCGGCGCGAGTCGGGAGCGGCCGGGCGCGCAGGCCGTCCGAAAGGCCCTGAAACATCCGGAAGTATCCGTAGATATGTACACCAACCCCTAGCCTCCATGTGCGAGCGCTGTCGGCGCTCGCAGGTAGATTCGACGTGGGTACCGGGCATCAGAGGTGCCCCCGTCCGACGACCAGCAGGAGTGATTCGTGTGGATCGTGTCGCGCTGCGCGGCCTGAAGGCCCGTGGGCACCACGGCGTGTTCCCCCGGGAGCGCGAAGAGGGGCAGACCTTCATCGTGGACCTCGTCCTGAGCCTGGACACCCGGCCCGCGGCCGCCTCCGACGACCTCGCGAAGACCGTGCACTACGGCGTCGTGGCGGAGGAAGTGGTCGGCATCGTCCAGGGTGAGCCCGTCGACCTCATCGAGACCCTGGCCGAGCGGATCGCCCAGAACTGCCTCAAGCACGACGCGGTGCGCGAAGTGGAGGTCGTCGTCCACAAGCCGGACGCGCCCATCACCGTGCCCTTTGACGATGTGACGATCACTATTACGCGGAGCCGAGTATGAGCAGCAGCGACCCGACCGTGCAGCCGGTGCCCGCCTCCGTGGTGGAGCAGGTGGACGCGGCGGACGTGACCCTGAGCAATCCCAAACGAGCCGTGATCTCCCTGGGCAGCAACCTCGGCAACCGCCTGGAGACCCTCCAGGGCGCGATCGACGCCCTGGAGGACACGCCGGGCCTTCGGGTCAAGGCCGTCTCCCCGGTCTACGAGACGGAGCCGTGGGGCGTCGAGCCCGGCACCCAGCCCTCCTACTTCAACGCCGTCGTCCTTGTGAAGACCACCCTCCCGCCGGACTCCCTGCTCGAGCGCGGCCACGCCATCGAGGAGGCCTTCGAGCGCGTGCGGGACGAGCGCTGGGGCCCGCGCACCCTCGACGTCGACATCGTCGCCTACCAGGACGTGGTCTCCGCCGACCCTGTGCTCACCCTGCCCCACCCGCGCGCCCACGAGCGCGCGTTCGTCCTCGCTCCCTGGCACGATGTGGATCCGGAGGCCGTGGTGCCGGGCCGCGGCGCCGTGGTCGAGCTCCTCGCCGCCGTCGGCCTCGACGGCGTGCAGCCGCGGGTCGACCTGGAACTCCGGCTGCCCGAGTAGGCGTTTGACCTGAGTAGGCCCCCGGTTTCCGGGGGTGTGATCGAGAAGAGGAGCGACGGCTCGGTGAAGCAACTGCGGATCGGTGTCCTGGCCGGGCTGTTCGCCGTGGCCGGGGTGCTCTCCTGGGCGGGCGCCCGGCTGTGGGACGCGGTCGGCACGCTGCCGCGGGTGCCGGTGGCCGCGCCCATCGTGCTCGCGGTC
>NZ_JBAMDC010000657.1:0-2088 GCF_036961605.1 Streptomyces sp. KLMMK | reverse complement strand
GCGGCGATGTCCGCCCGGTGCGCCGGCAGCGTCGTCGTGCCCGCGCCCTCCACCTCGAAGCCGGCGTCCGCGATCATGTCGAGGTCGGCCTTGCCCTCCTGGCCCTCACTGGTGAGGTAGTCGCCGAGGAAGATCGAGTTGGCCAGGTGCAGGGCGAGCGGCTGCATCGAGCGCAGGTGCACCTCGCGCCCGCCGGCCAGCCGCACCTCGACGTCCGGGCAGACGAACCGCACCATCGCGAGGATGCGCAGCGCCCGCTGCGGCGTGAGGTTCCACTCCTTGGCCAGCGGCGTGCCCTCGAAGGGGATGAGGAAGTTGACCGGCACCGAGTCGGGGTCCAGGGCGCGCAGCGAGAAGACGACGTCGACGAGGTCCTCGTCGCTCTCGCCCATGCCCGCGATCAGCCCGGAGCAGGCGGACATGCCCGCGGCCTGCGCCTGCTGCACGGTGTCGACGCGATCGGCGTAGGTGTGGGTGGTGGTGATCTCGCCGTAGGTGGCTTCGGAGGTGTTGAGGTTGTGGTTGTACGCGTCGGCGCCGGCGGCGCGCAGCCGCTCGGCCTGGCCCGCGGAGAGCAGCCCGAGGCAGGCGCACACCTCGACGTCCTCGTTCTGCTCCTTGATCGCCTCGATGGTCCTGGAGACGCGGTCGATGTCCCGGTCCGTGGGCCCGCGCCCGCTGGCGACCAGGCAGACCCGCTTCGCCCCGCCGGCGACACCGGCCGCGGCGGCCTTGGAGGCGTCCTCCGGCTTGAGCCACGTGTACTTCAGGATCTCGGCCTTGGAACCGAGCCGCTGCGAGCAGTACGAGCAGTCCTCGGGGCAGAGCCCGGACTTGAGGTTGACCAGGTAGTTGAGCTTCACCCGGCGCCCGAACCACCTGCGGCGTACCTTGCCCGCCGCGGCCACCACGTCGAGCAGGTCGTCGTCGGACGTCGCCAGCACGGCGAGCGCCTCTTCGCGGGTCGGCGACTCGCGCCGCAGCCCCTTGTCCACCAGCGTGTTCAGCAGGTCCATGGCGGTGATCCTCGCTCACGGCCGTACCCCGGGCCAAGGTAGGGATCGCACAACTCCGGCGGATTGATGTGTGTGTATTGCCACACCCTGACCAGGTGTGACGCCCGCTACGTTCTACAGAGGTTCTATACGGGCTCCACAGAACCGGCCCCAGCCCCTTGGAACGCGAAGGACGGCCGCATGCCTCAGGACTCGCCCCGGGAGACGCCCCGGCCCGCCCTCCGGGACCCCTTCGCGTGGATCGACGCGCACCACGAGCGGCGCCTGGCGGCCGGGCTCGTACGGACCCTGCGGCCCCGCTCCGCGGACTCGCCGCTGACCGACCTGGCGGGCAACGACTACCTGGGCCTCACCCGCCACCCGGAGGTCACCGAGGCCGCCGCCGAAGCCGCCCGCCGGTGGGGTGCCGGGGCGACGGGCTCCCGTCTGGTCACCGGCAGCACCGCCCTGCACGCCCGGCTGGAGGAGGAGCTCGCCGCCTTCTGCGGCTTCGAGGCCGCGCTCGTGTTCTCCTCCGGCTACGCGGCCAACCTCGCCGCCGTCACCGCGCTCGCCGGGCCCGGCGGCGACGCCGGAGGGCCGGCCCTGCTCGTCTCCGACGAGGGCAACCACGCCTCCCTGATCGACGGCTGCCGGCTGGCCCGTGCCGAGAAGGCGATCGTGCCGCACGCCTACCCGGACGCCGTCCGCAAGGTCCTCGCAGCCCACGGCGGCCGCGCGCTCGCCGTCACCGACTCCGTCTTCTCCGTCGACGGCGACGCCGCCCCGCTGCCCGCGCTCGCCGGGGCGTGCCGCGCACACGGCGCGGGCCTGCTCGTGGACGACGCGCACGGGCTCGGCGTCCTCGGCGAGGGCGGCCGGGGCGCGGTGCACGCGGCGGGACTGGCGGGAGCCCCGGACGTCGTCGCCACGGTGACGCTGTCGAAGGCGCTGGGCAGCCAGGGCGGTGCGGTGCTCGGCCCGCAGCGGGTGATCAGGCACCTGGTGAGCAACGCCCGCACGTTCATCTTCGACACCGGCCTCGCCCCAGCGGCGGCCGGCGCCGCGCTGGCGGCCCTCACGGTGCTGCGCC
>NZ_JBAMDC010000656.1:0-2092 GCF_036961605.1 Streptomyces sp. KLMMK | reverse complement strand
ACCCCCCTGACACGGCGCGGCGGCTGACGGGCTGGGCAGGCGCGGTGCCCTCGCCGCTGCACCGCGCGCTGGACGCCGAACTCACCTGCTACGCCTTCGCCGCCGCGGGCGGGGTGCCGCTGGTGGGGGCGGTGCTCCGGCAGGACGGACCGCCCCGGGAGATCCGCGCCCTCGGCTGCGGTCCGACGGCCCGCGGCGCGCTGGCCCGGGCACTGGACGGCATCCTCACCCGGGCCGCCGCCGACGCGTGGACCGGACCGGCCCCGGCCCCGGCCGTCGGCGGGGACGTCGGTCTCGACCAGGTCGGGGAGGTCCCTGAGGCGGAGTTCGGGCGCCGGGTCGGCGCGGTCGTGCGGACGGTGCTCGACGGAGACGGCGGAGCCGTCGTCCAGTGCCGCCTCGCCGGAGCCGCTGGGACGACGGAAGCCGCCGGAAGGACGGAGACCGCCGGAAAGACGGAGACCGCCGGGACGACCGAAGCCGCCGGGAAGGCCGGAGGCACCGAGGAGCCGACACGGCCGACGGAGCCGACAGATCCGGCGGGTTCGGCGAGCTTGTGGGCCGGGCCCTGCATCACCGGCCGCACGGCCCCCGCCGACCTGTCGCTCGCCTGCGACCGCGAAAGGATCAGGATTTCCCGCACCTTCCACGAGAACTCGAAGATCCGCTCCGCCTACCGCACGCTCCCGCCGGTGGACGTCGACCGGCTGCACCCCGACACCAGGCGCGCCCTGGCACGGCCCTACCGGGACTACGGCCGGACCAGGACCGAACATCCCCTGCCCACGGCCGCGGGCCGTGACCTGCTGCCCCTCGACGCGGCGGTCCGCCGCCGCCGCTCGGCGGCGCCCATGGGCCGGGCCCCGCTCCCGTCGGCGGACCTCGCACGGATCCTGGACCTCTCCGCGGGGATCACCGGGACCGCGCACACGCCCGACGGGGTCCGCCTGCCGCTGCGCGCCACCCCGACCGCGGGCGGCCTGTGTTCCGGCGACCTGTTCGTCCTGGCCCACCGCGTCGAGGCCGTGACCCCGGGCGTCCACTACTTCCACCCGGGCCGGCGCGTTCTCCAACTGGTCAACGACGACTACGACTTCGACGAGGTCGCCGCGCACACCGGCTACCCCGGCCGGGTGGCCGGGGCGGCGGCGATCGTCCTGCACGTCGCGGCCTTCCGGCGCAACCAGTGGAAGTACTGGGAGCGCGGCTACCGCATGGCGCTGCTCGAATGCGGTCACCTCGCCCAGAGCGTGGTGACCGCGGCCGCGGCGCTCGGCCTGGTGGCCCACCCGCTCATCGGCTTCGTCGACGACCACTTCAACCGGCTGGTGGGCGTGAACGGCACCGACGACGCCGTCGTCTACCTGACCCTCCTGGGAGAGGCCGCCTCGTGATAGATCAGGACAGCGTCCTGCGGACCGCCCCCGGCTTGCGCCTGCACGTCCTGGACGACCGCAACGGCTTCGTGGAGTCGCCCCGCGGAGTCCACCGGCTGCAGGGGACCGGACTGCGCCTGCTCGCCGAGCAGGTCCTGCCCCGGCTCGGCAGCCCGGCCCGCGCCGACGACATCGTCGTGGCCCTCGAAGCCACGCTGCCGCGCCCCCGCGCACTGGAACTGCTCGAAAGCCTCCGCAACCAGGGGATCATCGAGTGCGCCCCGCAGGACCCGCACGCATCACAGGAGCCGCAGCGCACCGCCCCGCAGCACATCGCCGTGCTCGGTCCCGCCGCCCTCACGCACGACCTGGTGGCCGTCCTGCGCCGGACACCGCGGACCGAGGTGCACGACCTCGGCGAGCCCGCGGAACCGACGGCCGGCCTCCTCCTCGGTGCGGACGCCTCCCTGGTGATCGCGGCGACCGCCTCGCTCTTCGACGCGCGGGCCGGCACGGTCAACGAACTCTGCGTCCAGCAGGGCCTGGACTGCCTGTTCTACGGCCTCATGCACGGCGGTACCGCCTTCGCCGGCCCGCTGTGGACCCCGGACGGGACCGCCGCCTGCTACGAGTGCCTGCGCACCCGGATCTTCGCCAACTCCGTCCACGGCCCGCTCTGGCGCTCCTACACCGCCTCCCTCGCCGAGTCCGGGGCG
>NZ_JBAMDC010000655.1:0-2106 GCF_036961605.1 Streptomyces sp. KLMMK | reverse complement strand
CGGGGACCATGTGCTCGGGCAGCCGTTCGGCGAGGGCGTCGCGCAGGTGCTGCGGCGCGGGGTCCGCGCCCGGGGCGGGGACGGTGTACGCGACGAGCTGCGGGGCGCCGCCGGGTGCCAGGGGGCGGGCGGTGACGGCTGCCTGCGCGACGTCGGGCAGGGCGGTCAGGGCGGCCTCGATCTCGCCGAGTTCGATGCGGAAGCCGCGGACCTTGACCTGGTCGTCGGTGCGGCCGAGGTACTCGACGGCGCCGTCGGCGCGGCGGCGCACGAGGTCGCCGGTGCGGTACATGCGCTCGCCGCTGCCGGAGGGGTCGGCGACGAAGCGGGAGGCGGTCAGGCCGGGCCGGCCGAGGTAGCCGCGGGCCAGCTGGTCCCCGGCGAGGTAGAGCTCGCCGGGCACGCCCACGGGTACGGGGCGCAGGGCCGCGTCCAGGACGTGCAGGCGGGTGTTCCACACGGGGCGGCCGATGGGGACGACGCCGGCGCCGGGCTCGGCACGGTGGTGGGTGACGTCGACGGCGGCCTCGGTGGGCCCGTACAGGTTGTGCAGTTCGATGTGCGGCCACAGGGCGGCGAAGCGGTCCACGGCGGCGGCGGGCAGGGCCTCGCCCGAGCAGAAGACGCGGCGGACGCCTGCGAAGCCCGCCCGGATCGTCTCGTCCTGCTCGGCGGCCGCGGTGAACGCGGTGAGCATGGAGGGGACGAAGTGCGCCGTGGTGACGGCGGTGCGTGCCGCGACCTCCGCGAGGTGGTCGGGCTCGCGGTGCCCGCCGGGCCGGGCGAGGACGACGGCCGCGCCGCTGACCAGCGGCAGGAAGAACTCCCAGACGGAGACGTCGAAGCTGGCCGGGGTCTTCTGCAGGATCCGGTCCCCGGGGCCGATCCCGTAGGTCTCCCGCATCCAGTCCAGGCGGTTGACGACGGCGTGGTGGGTGACGACGACGCCCTTGGGGCGGCCGGTGGAACCCGAGGTGTAGATGACGTACGCGGCGTGCTGCGGCCCGGCCGCGGCCGGTTCGAGGGCCGGTGCCGTGCGGGGCCGGTCGGCGAGGACGACGGGCACGCCGTCCAGGTGCGGGAGCCGTCCGCGCTCGCCCTCGACGGTGACCACGCACACCGGTGCGGCGTCCTCGGCCATCATGGCCAGGCGCTCGGCGGGGTAGTCGAGGTCCAGCGGCAGGTAGGCGGCGCCGGACTTCAGGACGCCGAGGAGGGCGACCATCAGCTCGGCGGAGCGCGGCACGGCCACGGCGACGATCCGGTCGGGTCCGGCCCCGGCCGCGGCCAGCTCGGCGGCGAGCGCGCCCGCCTGCTCGTCGAGCTGACGGTAGGTCAGAGTGCGGTCGGCGTGGACGACGGCGGTGGCGTCGGGCGTGGCGGCCAGGTGCCCGGCGAACCGGGTGACGAGCGTGCCGGCCGGCACCTCCCGCCCGGTGGCGTTCCACTCCCCCGCCAGGGCCCGGCTCTCGCCCGGGCTCATCACCTCGACGCGGTCCACGGGCCGGCCGGGCGCGGCGAGGGCCTGGTCGAGCACGTGCAGGAGCCGGTCGGCGAGCAGCCCGGCGGTGCCGCGGTCGTACAGGTCGGCGGCGTGGATGACGGTGAGGTCGGTGTGCGCGCCGTCGGCGGACTCCACGAAGGTGAACGCCAGGTCGAAGCGGGCGGCGTGCAGCGGGTCGGGCAGCAGCTCGGTGCGGGCGCCCAGCAGGGCGTCCAGGCCCGTGGCCTCCTTGCGGTGCTGGACCATCACCTGGAACAGCGGGTGGCGGCCCAGCGAGCGCTCGGGGCTGACGATCTCGACCAGGCGGTCGAACGGCAGGTCCTGGTGGGCGAGCGCGCCGAGCACGGTCTCGCGGGCCCGCTCCACCAGCTGGTCGAACATGGGCGCGGCGCCGCCTTCGGGAGCGCTCAGGTCGTGGCGGACGACCAGGGTGTTGACGAAGAAGCCGACGACGTTCTCCACGGCCTCGTCGGCGCGTCCGGCGACCGGGGTGCCGAGGGCGACGTCGGTGCTGCCGGCCAAGGCGCCCAGCAGCAGGGCACCGGCCGCCTGGGTGACCATGAACGGGGTGACGCCGGTGCGGTGCGCGTAGTCGCGCAGCG
>NZ_JBAMDC010000654.1:0-2106 GCF_036961605.1 Streptomyces sp. KLMMK | reverse complement strand
GTGAGGGCCGCGAGTTCGGCCGCGTTGGGGGTGACCAGGTCGGGGCGGGCGGCGATGCCGCGGCGCAGCGGTTCGCCGCCGGTGTCCAGCAGGACGGGGACGCGGGCGGCGCGCGCCTGCCGGATGAGGTGGGCGTACGCCCCGACCGGCACGCCCGGCGGCAGGCTCCCGCACAGGGCGACGGCGCGGGCCTCGCGCAGCAGGCGCGTGTAGATGTCCGTGAACGCCGCCCACTCCTCGGCGGTGACGTCCGGTCCGGTCTCGTTGAGCTGGGTGGTGTCGCCGGTGGAGGCGTCCACGACGGCGACCGTGCGGCGCGTGGTGCCGAGGATGGGGACGAGGGAGTCGACGAGCTCGGCCCCGCCGCCGGGGGTGTCCTCGGCGAGGTGGCGGCGCAGCGTCTCGCCCGTCGTGCCGCCCGCGAAGCCCGTGACCACCGTGGTGTGGCCGAGGGCGGCGAGGACGCGGGCCACGTTGACGCCCTTGCCGCCGGCCCGTTCGGCTGCGGCCGTGACGTGGTGCGACGCGTGCGGCTGCAGCCGCGGCACGCGATAGGTCAGATCGAGCGCGGCGTTGAGCGTGACCGTGAGGATCACCGGCGTCTCCCTCCCTTGACCAATGAACCGGACCGTCGACCGCGAGCGATCATGCCAAAACAGCGGCGGCAGGCCCAGACCTCGGGACTGCCGCCGCTGTTCCGGCCGGAGTGCGGCCGCGCGTCAAGGGCGGGAGAAATCAGTGCACTTAGGGCCTGACCACCCATTCGCCCTTGCGCATGACGCCCACCAGGTCGTACGAGGCGTCGAAAACGACCAGATCCGCATCCTTGCCGGGCTCCAGGGAGCCGACCCGGTCGGCCACGCCCAGCAGCCGCGCCGGGTTCGCCGACAGGGCCCGTACGGCCTGGCCGACCGTCAGTTCGTCGATCGTCACCGCCCGCTTGAACGCCGTGTCCAGGGTCAGCGTCGAGCCCGCGATCGAACCCGCCGTCGGGCCGTCGGCGATGCGGGCCACGCCGTCCTTGACCTCCACGCTCATCGGGCCGAGCGGGTACATGCCGTCGCTCATGCCGGCCGCGCCCATCGCGTCGGTGATGAACGCGACCCGGTCCGCGCCGGCGCGGGCGAACGCCAGCTCCAGGACGGCGGGGTGCAGGTGCGTGCCGTCGTTGATCAGCTCGACGGTGACCCGCTCGTCCTCCAGGAGGGCCGCGATCGGCCCGGGCGCGCGGTGCATCAGGGACGGCATCGCGTTGAAGAGGTGGGTGGCGACGGTGGCGCCCGCCTCGATGGCGTCCAGGGTCGCCTCGTACGACGAGTCCGTGTGGCCGACGGCGGCGATGACGCCGTGCTCGGCGAGCAGCCGGACGGAGTCGAGGCCGCCCGCCAGCTCCGGGGCCAGCGTCATCATCCGCGCCGCGCCGCGCGCCGCGTCGACCAGCTTGCGGACGTCCGCCGGCTGCGGGTCGCGCAGCAGCTCCGGCTGGTGGGCGCCGCAGCGGTGCGGGGAGATGAACGGGCCCTCGAAGTGGATGCCCGCCAGGTCGCCCTGCTCGGTCAGCTCGGAGAGGACGGCCGCCTGCCGGGCGAGGTCGTCCAGGTCGCCGGTGACGGTGGAGGCGACCATGGTCGTGGTGCCGTGCGCGCGGTGCGTACGGATCGCGGTCAGGGCCTCCTCGGGGTCGCCCGCCGAAAAGGACGCGCCGCCGCCGCCGTGGACGTGCATGTCCACGAAGCCGGGGACGATCCAGTGGCCCGGGAGGTCGAGCGTGGCCTGCTCGCCGCTCTCGTTCGCGGCGATCCGCCGGCCGTCGACCGTCACCCGCCCGTCCTCGACCACACCGGTCGGCAGCACCACGCGGGCGCCGGCGAGAACCGTTCGTTCGACCATCAGGCGGAAACCTCCGTGAGGTGGGTGGTGAGCAGGTCCCAGGCGAGCAGGCCCGCGCCCAGGCAGCCGGCGGCGTCGCCGAGGGCCGCCGGGACGATGCGGGGGAGCTGCTGGAACGTGATGCGCTCCGCGATCGCCGCGCGCAGCGGGGCGAAGAGGGTCTCGCCGGCCTCGGCGAGGCCGCCGCCGACGATCAGCGTGCGCGGGTCCAGCAGG
>NZ_JBAMDC010000653.1:0-2109 GCF_036961605.1 Streptomyces sp. KLMMK | reverse complement strand
TGCCCGGGGCGTCGTCCGCCTCCGGCACCGAGCCGTCCTCGGCCACCAGGCAGCGGACGGACACGGCCTGCTCGGCCAGCTTGGCCTCGCCCTCCGGGCCCAGGTCGGCCCAGCGGATCCGCGCCCAGCCGCCGGCCACGGCGGCCTCGGCGGCCTCCTCGATCGTCGTCACGTCGGTCGTACGGGCCTCGCGGCGCTCGCGCGACTGGCTCAGCAGCAGGGCCTGGTCCTCCTCGAGGACCTTCGGCAGCAGCCCGACGAGCTCCTCGAGACGGACCGGCTCCTTGCCGCCCGGGATGCGGCGGGCCAGCATCGCGGTGCCGTTCTCGAGGTCGCGCGGGCCGACCTCGATGCGCACCGGGACGCCCTTGAGCTCCCAGTCCACGGCGCGGCGGCCGAACGGCGTGTCGGTGCGGTCGTCGACCTGCACCCGGATCCCGGCGGCCTTCAGCTGGTCGCCGATCTCGCGCACCTTGGCGATGACGGCGTCGTCGCCCTTGATCGCGAGGACGACGACCTGGACCGGCGCCAGGCGCGGCGGCACGCGCAGGCCGCTGTCGTCGCCGTGCGACATGATCAGACCGCCCACCATGCGGGTGGAGACGCCCCAGGACGTCTGCCACACCAGCTCTTGGTGGCCGTCCTTGGACAGGTACGAGGTGTTGAAGGCCTTGGCGAAGTTCTGGCCCAGCTCGTGGCTGGTGCCCAGCTGCAGCGCCTTGCCGTCGCCCATCATGCCCTCGAGGGTGAGGGTGTTGATCGCGCCCGCGAAGCGCTCCTTGGCCGTCTTGCGGCCCAGGACGACGTCGATGCCCAGGACGTTGACCATGAAGTCGTAGTAGACGTCGCGGTGGATGCGGGCGGCGTAGTCGCGCGCGTCCTCGTACGTGGCGTGCGCCGTGTGGCCCTCCTGCCAGAGGAACTCGCTCGTGCGCAGGAAGACGCGCGGACGCATCTCCCAACGGACCACGTTGGCCCACTGGTTGATCAGCAGGGGCAGGTCGCGGTAGCTCTGCACCCACTTGGAGAAGTACTCGTTGATGATCGTCTCGGAGGTGGGACGGACGACGACCGGCTCCTCCAGCTCCTTGCCGCCGCCGTGTGTGACGACCGCGAGCTCGGGGGCGAAGCCCTCGACGTGCTCGGCCTCGCGGGTCAGGTACGACTGCGGGATGAAGAGGGGGAAGTACGCGTTGGAGGCGCCCGCGTCCTTGATGCGCGCGTCCATCTCCTGCTGCATCCGCTCCCAGAGCCCGTACCCGTACGGTCGGATGACCATGGTGCCGCGCACCGGGCCGTTGTCGGCCAGCTCGGCCTTGTTGATCAAGTCCTGGTACCAGCGCGGGAAGTCGTCCGCCTGGGGGGTGAGAATGGGAGCCTTTGCCATGGTGCGAATGGTACGGGGCCGATCCGTCGGAGCGTGAATCCGCTCCCCTCGCCCCGCCCCGCGCCCTTCGTACGCCGCCCCCGGCGGGTCCGCGCCCCCTTGCGGCGCCCGTGCGGATGCGCCCGGCACATGCCATCGTGGGCGTACGAGAACGTGCCGGCGCCTTCCACTGGACTCGGGAACGGATGCGCAGTTCCCTGGCACAAGGGGGTGCTTTCTCCAGCAGTGCGCACGGCAGTACACGGGGGGCGGCGGATCGGGCATGCACACGTCTCTCGGCGGATTGGGGCGCTTTCCATGACACCTACGCTCGTACGGCGGCACCGGCCGTCCTCTTCGTCGCCCGAGTCTCGGGCCCGCGACTGGGCGGAAATCCAGGAACGGATGCTGGTGCCGCTCTACGAAGCGGTGTACGAGCGCCTGGAGGTCGGCTCCGGCACCAGGCTGCTCAGCCTGGGCTGCGGCTCCGGCCTGGCCCTGCTCATGGCGGCGTCCCGCGGCGCCGCGGTCTCCGGCGTGGACCCGGACGGGCGCCGGCTCGCCCTCGCCCGCGAGCGGCTGCTGCCCGAGGGCGCCGGCGCCGCGCGCCTGGGGCACGGGGCCCCCGAAAGCGTCATGGACGCCGGTTCCCCGTCCTTCAACCTCGTCACCGCCTTCGACCCGCTGTACTGCGCGGGCGGCAGTGCCCAGGGCATGGCCACGGCGCTGGCCCGGGCCGCCTC
>NZ_JBAMDC010000652.1:0-2130 GCF_036961605.1 Streptomyces sp. KLMMK | reverse complement strand
GGCCACGCGGGCGACCGCGTCCGGGACCTGACGGAAGCTGGGGAAGTCGTTGACGTCGACGACCACGGGCCCGTCGGGGCCGAGGACGACGTCCACGCCGTACAGGTCGAGGCCGAAGACCTCGCCGACGCGTGCGGCGATGGCGGCGACCTCGGTGCCGAGCGGCACCTGCCGCTCGCTCGCGGGCCGGTCGGGGTGGAGGGGGGAGCAGCGCTCGGTGGCGTAGAGCTCGCCGTCGACGCAGTAGACCTTGAGGTCGACGCCGGAGTTGGGGACGTAGGGCTGGGCGATGAGCATGCCGCCGCCGGCGCCGTGTCCGTCCCGGGGCGCCTGGTGCGCGAGCCGGTCCGGGGAGGGCACGAGGCGCACGGCCCGGCCGGAGCTGCCGTCGGCGGGCTTGACGACGAGGGGGTACTCGGCGGCGGGCACCTCCGCGAAGTCCTCGATGCGCATGGCCGCGTAGGTCGCGGGGACGGGCAGGCCGTGGGCCTCCGCGGTCACGGCGGCGAGGGCCTTGTCGCGCACGCCGCGGATGGCGCGGGCGTCGTTGACGGTGGTGAGTCCGGCGCCGGCCGCGGCTTCGAGGAGGGTGAGCCCGGGGCCGCCGGAGACCGTCTTGAGGATCCAGGCGTCGTGCCGGCCCGCGCGCACCGTCTCGGAGAGCCGGAGGAGCGACCCGCCGGGCCTGAGCACGTCCACCCGGTGGCCCCAGGACCTGAGTTGGCGGATGACGTCCACCGGCATGCCGTCGTGCCGGTACTGCTCCTCCACCAGGAAGCAGAGTCTCATTGGTGCATCCTCGTAATCCCCGGACATCCGCCGAGTGTGCGTCCGGCAGAACTGTGACGGCTCAGGATGTCATGGGTGACGGGGCGGACATGTCGGGGGCTGTCTCAATTCCGTAGCAAACGGATCATGTGCCGTCCGTTTTTCTCCGTATCCGACCGACTGATTCCCCGTCGGATACGGGCCGACCCTGCGCAGGACGACGGACGGACGGCCCGGCAGCGGGGCTGCGCACACCGCACTTCGATTGGCCGGTACAACGGCCTCGGCGTGGCCGGATCACACCCCGGCCGCCCCGCCGGGCCACCCGGACCACCACGACAGTTCGAGGTGAGATGGATGCTTCAGTGGCGATTAGGGCGGGAAAGATAGCTACAGCCTGAATTATGAGGGCGGCAGGCGGCCCCGCCGTACGCCGCCCGCCGGACGAGATGACCATCGATGGACGCGAATTCCGACCCCCTCTCCCCCACGGCGACGGTCCCGGTCGCCGCCGTCGACGCGGGAGGCACCGTCACCCTGTGGAGCCCCGCCGCGCGGCACGCGCTCGGCTATGCGCCCGAGGAGGTCATCGGCCGCCCCGCCGCCGCCCTGCTCGCCGCACCCCTGCCGCCCCCGGCCCTGCGGGCGCTCACGCGGTCCGCGCCCTGGAGCGGCGCCCTCACGGCCCGCCACCGGGACGGCGGGGCGGTGCGGGTCACCGTGCGGGCACACCCCTGTCCGGAGGGCGACGGCCGCGTGCAGTGGGTGCTCCTCGGCGCCGCTCCGCAGGGCGCCCCGCCCGGCGAGCCGGACACCGTGCTCCAGGAGGCGGCGCGGAAGGATGCCGCCCTCAAGGAGTGGGCCTACGTGCAGTCCCCGATCGCCACCGCCGTCTACGACCGCGGCCTGCGGCTGACCGGTGCGAACGGCGAGATGGTGCGCCTGTCGGGCCGCCCCGAGGAGGCCATGCTGGGGCTGCAGCTCACCGAGATCTTCCCCGGCGCCCCCTTCGACGAGTTCGGCCGCCTGATGGCGGAGGTGCTGCGCACCGGCGAGACCTTGCGCACGGACACCTTCTTCCGCGCGCCCGGCCAGCCCCGCAAGCGCGCGTGGGCGACGTTCTTCACCCCGCTCAAGGACGGCGAAGGCCGCGTGCAGGGCGTGTCGATAGCGGCATTGGACCGCACGGAGCCGCACCGCGCCCGGCAGCGGCTGGCGATGGTCAATGACGCGGGCGCCCGCATCGGCACCACGCTGGACGTCGGGCGCACCGCCGAGGAGCTGGCGGACGTCACCACGGGCGCGTTCGCGGACCTGGTCAGCGTCGATCTGCTCGACTCCGTCCTGCACAGCGGAGATGCG
>NZ_JBAMDC010000651.1:0-2144 GCF_036961605.1 Streptomyces sp. KLMMK | reverse complement strand
GCGGCTGCTGCACGGCGCGCACCACGACCCGCACGGCCTGCTGGGAGCGCACCCGGTGCCCGGCGGGGTGGTGTTCCGCACCCTGCGCCCCTTCGCACGCTCCGTGGCGGTCAGCGCGAAGGGCCTGCGGGTGGAGCTCTACGACGAGGGGGACGGCCTCTTCGCGGCGGTGCTGCCCCTCAGTGAGCTCCCCGACTACCGCCTGCTGGTGAGCTACGAGGGCACGGAGCTGGAGGTCCGCGACCCGTACCGCTTCCTGCCCGCCCTCGGCGACCTCGATCTGCACCTGATCCACGAGGGCCGCCACGAGCAGCTGTGGCAGGCGCTCGGCGCGATGCCGATGACGCATGAGGACGTGGCGGGCACCCGCTTCACGGTGTGGGCGCCCAACGCCCTGGGCGTACGGGTCGTCGGCGACTTCAACTACTGGGACGGCGCCGGCCATCCCATGCGGTCGCTGGGCTCTTCCGGGGTGTGGGAGCTGTTCCTGCCCGGCATCGGCGAGGGGGCGCTGTACAAGTTCGAGATCACGCGCCCGGACGGCTCGCACACGATGCGCGCGGACCCCATGGCGCGCCGCACGGAGGCCCCGCCGGCGAACGCGTCGGTCGTGCACGCCTCGCACCACACCTGGCAGGACGCGGAGTGGATGGCGGCCCGCACGGGGAAGCCCGTCCACGAGCACCCCTTCTCGGTCTACGAGGTGCACCTGCCCTCCTGGCGCCCCGGCCTGACCTACCGGCAGCTGGCCGCGCAGCTGCCCGCCTACGTCAGGGACCTCGGCTTCACGCACGTGGAGCTGATGCCGATCGCCGAGCACCCCTTCGGCGGCTCCTGGGGCTACCAGATCACCGGCTTCTACGCCCCGACCGCCCGCCTGGGCACCCCGGACGACTTCAAGTACCTGGTGGACGCGCTGCACGCGGCCGGCATCGGGGTGCTCATGGACTGGGTGCCCGCGCACTTCCCGCGCGACGACTGGGCGCTGGCCGAGTTCGACGGGCGGCCGCTGTACGAGCCCGCGGACCCGCTGCGCGCCGCGCACCCCGACTGGGGCACGCTGGAGTTCGACTACGGCCGCACGGAGGTGCGCAACTTCCTCGTGGCCAACGCGGTCTACTGGTGCGAGGAGTTCCACATCGACGGGCTCCGGGTGGACGCCGTCGCCTCCATGCTCTACCTCGACTACTCCCGCGAGGCGGGCCAGTGGACGCCGAACGTCCACGGCGGCCGGGAGAACCTGGACGCGGTGGCGTTCCTGCAGGAGATGAACGCGACCGTCTACCGCCGCTGCCCCGGCGTCGTCACCGTCGCCGAGGAGTCCACGGCCTGGGACGGCGTCACCCGCGCCACGCACCACATCGGGGCGGGCGGCTTCGGCGGCCTCGGCTTCGGCCTGAAGTGGAACATGGGCTGGATGCACGACTCCCTCGTCTACGTCTCCAAGGAGCCGGTGCACCGCAAGTACCACCACGGCGAGATGACGTTCTCGATGATCTACGCGTACAGCGAGAACTACGTGCTGCCGATCTCGCACGACGAGGTCGTCCACGGCAAGAGCGCCCTGGTGTCGAAGATGCCGGGCGACTGGTGGCAACAGCGCGCGAACCACCGGGCCTACCTCGGCTTCATGTGGGCGCACCCCGGCAAGCAGCTGCTCTTCATGGGCCAGGAGTTCGCGCAGGGAGCCGAGTGGTCCGAGGCCCACGGCCCCGACTGGTGGCTGCTCGACCCGTCCTACTCCGCCGAGGCGGACCACCGGGGCGTACGGGACCTGGTCCGCGACCTGAACTCGGCCTACCTGGCCACGCCCGCGCTGTGGCAGCGGGACACCGTCCCCGAGGGCTTCGAGTGGGTGGTGGGCGACGCGGCGGAGGACAACGTCTTCGCCTTCCTGCGCTTCGACGCCCAGGGCGCGCCCCTGCTGGCCGTCAGCAACTTCTCCCCCGTCGTGCGGCACGGCTACGCCCTGGGCGTGCCCGGCCGGTTCACGGCGTGGCAGGAGATCCTCAACACGGACGCCGCCCGCTACGGCGGCAGCGGCGTCACCACCCCCGACCCGGTCAAGACGGAGGCCACCCGCCACCACGGCCGCCCGGCGAGCATCACGGTGACGCTGCCGCCGCTGGCGACGGTGTGGTGGC
>NZ_JBAMDC010000650.1:0-2145 GCF_036961605.1 Streptomyces sp. KLMMK | reverse complement strand
TCCTGGTAGGCAGCGCCCGGGCGGGCGGGGTCCTGTCGCATGGGGCCCCGGTGCGCGGGCGGCTGCTGCATGGGGGCCTGGTGCGCAGGACCCTGCTGGACGTGGCCTTGGTGACCGGGACTCGACTGGCCGGGAGTCGACTGACCGCGACTCGACTGGCCGGGACTCGACTGGCCGGGACTCGACTGGCCGGGGCCCTGATGGGCAGCGCCCGAGTACGCGGGGCCCTGCGGCATCAGACCCTGGTGATCGGCACCCTGCGGCATGAAGCCCTGGTGGGCAGGGTCCTGCTGCATGGGCCCCTGGTGCCCGGCGTCCTGCGGCATGAAGCCCCCGTGCGCAGGGTCCTGCTGCATGGGCCCTTGGCGCCCGGCGTCCTGCGGCATGGCTCCCCTGTGCGCGGCGCCCTGGGGCATAGCACCCGGGTACGCGTCGCCCTGCGACATGAAGCCCCCGTCCGCAGGATCCTGCTGCATGGACCCCTGGAGCCCAGTGCCGTGTTCCATGGGCCCCTGGTGCCCGGTGCCCTGTTGCGCGGGGCCGTCCGGGTGGGTCGGAGCCCGGTGGGCCGGGCAGCCCGGTGGGGGTGTGGTGGCGGGGGTCGGGTCCCCTCCCGTTCCCCACGCGTCGGGACGGTGGTTCACACGTGCTCCCGTACTGCCGTGCGCCGCTGCAGGTACTCGACGAGGGAGATCAGCGCGCGGGTCGAGGAGACCCGGTCGCGGGCGTCGCACGTGACCAGCGGCGTCTCGGGCAGCAGGTCGAGCGCCTCGCGGATCTCCTCCTCGGGGTACACCGGCGCCCCGTCGAAGTGGTTCACGGCCACCGCGTACGGCAGGCCGAGCTCCTCCAGGAGGCCCATGACGTCGAAGGACTGCTCCAGGCGGCGGGTGTCGGCCAGGACGAGCGCGCCGAGTGCGCCGTGGGTCATGTCCTGCCACAGGCGTGTGAAGCGCTGCTGGCCGGGCGCGCCGAAGAGGTACAGCACGAGGCTGTCGCTGAGGGTGAGGCGGCCGAAGTCCATGGCGACCGTGGTGGTGGTCTTGCCCTCGATGCCGGCGAGGTCGTCGACGCTCGCACCGGCCTGGGTCATGGTCTCTTCGGTGCGCAGCGGCCGGATCTCCGACAGCGAGCCGACGAAAGTGGTCTTGCCGACCGCGAAGTGGCCGACGACGAGGAGTTTCGCGGCGGTGCTCACGGTGCGGCGCAGATAGAGGTCTCCGTCGGGAGCTGGCTCAGAGGCGAGCGCGGAGTCCATCCAGCACCTCCTGCAGGATCTGGGCCTCGGGGAGTTGTGCCGAGGGGATGGGGGCCCGGGTGATGAGGTGGCCGCTGTCGACGAGGTCGCCGAGCAGCACCTTGGTGACGCTGACGGGCAGCATGAGGTGCCCGGCGATCTCGGCGACCGACAACGGGCCGCCGAGGCAGAGTTCCATGAGCCGGCGCTTCTCGGGGCTGAGCCCGGTGAGCGGCCGGTCGTACTGGGCCAGGACCAGGGTGACCAGGTCGAAGGTGTTGCGGGTCGGGTGGGCGCGGCCGTCGGTGACGACGTACGGGCGCACTAACCCTCGCTCGTGCCTCGGCGTGGGCGGGGTCATGCCGGGGCGCCCGTGCCCTGCCAGTTGCTCGCGCGGGGCGGGCTGGTCAGCTCCTTGCCGAGCCGGTCGACGAGCTTCTGCATGCGGTACGTGACCGCTTCCATGTCGACGTGCTCGGTGGCGGAGACGGCGAGGTAGGCGCCGGGTCCCGCGGCGATGAGGAATACGTAGCCGTGGGCGAACTCGACGAGCGTCTGCCGCCACGGGTTGTCCTGCTGCGTCTGGTGGGCGCAGAACTCGGAGGTCGAGCGGCTGATCGACTGCAGGCCCGAGAGGGCCGCGGCCTGGCGCTCGGCCTCGTCGCGCTCGATGCCCTGGGAGCGGGCGCGCAGCATGCCGTCCGAGGAGAGCAGGATCGCATGCCGGGCTTCGGGCATCTTGACGACCTCGTCCAGCATCCAGCCGAGCTCGTTGTTGAGGTGGTCGTTCACGCGTGGGGATTCCCTTCGTCGTCTACGGGGGTGCGGGGCGTCGGAGCCTGGGCAGAGGGGTGGGCGGTGTCCGGTTCCGGGGCCCCGTGCAGCGGGCCGACGGGGGTACCCGCGGC
>NZ_JBAMDC010000065.1:0-25006 GCF_036961605.1 Streptomyces sp. KLMMK | reverse complement strand
CCGGCGGCAGCGTCGTCGCGCGGGAGCTGGCAGCCGCCGGGCGGCAGGTGACCGTCCTCGAAGAGGGCCCGCGCGTCGGCACCGACCGCATCGCCGCCGCCACGCCCGCCGAGAACATGCGCCGCCTCTACCGCCAGGGCGGCCTGACCCCCGTCTTCGGCACGCCCACCCTCGCCTACGGCGAAGGCCGCTGCGTCGGCGGCACCACCGTCGTCAACGGCGGGCTGCTGTGGGACCCCCCGCCCGCCCTGCTCAACCGCTGGGCCGCGGAAGCCGGCATCGGCGGATACCGGGCCGCCGACCTCGCCGGGCACCTCGCGGCCGTCGCCCGCCGCCTCGGCGTCGCCGCCCAGCCGCACGGGGACGGCAACCACGACTCCCGGCTGCTCGCGGCCGGCGCCGAGCGCCTCGGCTGGCGCTGGCAGCCCTCCCACCGCGCCGTCCGCGGCTGCCTCCACCGCAACCGCTGCACCACCGGCTGCCCCAGCGGCGCCAAGCAGAGCATGGCCGTCAGCTACCTCCCGGAGGCCGAGGCCCACGGCGCGCGCATCGTGCCCGGCACCCGCGTCCTGCGGATCCTGCACGAGGACGGCGAGGTCCGCGGCGTCCTCGCGGCGGGGCCCGGCGGCCGGACGCTCGTCCACCGCGCCCGCGCGGTCTTCCTCGCCGCGGGTCCCCTGCAGACGCCCGCGCTCCTGCAGCGCAGCCGCATCCACCGGGAGACGGCCGGCCGCGAGCTCTCCCTGCACGTCAACCTCCGGACGGTCGCCCGCTTCGACGAGCCCGTCCACGCCGACCGGGGCACCATCTTCACCGCGCAGGTCCACCAGTTCGCCGACGACGGGGTGCTGATGATGCCGTCGAACGTCACCCCCGGCACGCTCGCCGCCGCCCTCGCGAGCCGCCCCCCGCAGCTCCTCGACCGCCTCCTCGCCGCCTTCGGCCTGCTCGGGTCGTACACCACGCAGGTCCGGCTGCAGGGCAAGGCCCGGCTGCGGGCCGCGCCGCGGGGCGGGCTGCTCCTGCGGCACGGCATGACGTCCGCCGACCACAGCCGGCTGCGCGAGGCGTTCCGGCGCACGAGCGAGCTGCTCTTCGCCGCGGGGGCCCGGGAGCTGATCCCGCCCGTGGCCGGCGCCCGCCCCCTGCACACCCCCGCGGAGGCCGGGGAGTTCTGCCGCCGCGTGCGCCCCGCCGACTGGGAACTGGTGTCCGTCCACGGCATGGCGTCCGCCCGCATGGGCCTGCCGGAACGCGGCGGCGTCTGCGACGGGCACGGCCGCCCCCACGGCTTCCGGCGGCTGCGGGTGTGCGACGCGAGCGTCCTGCCGGGCGTCACCGGCATCAGCCCGCAGGGCACCGTCATGGCGTTCGCCCACGAGATCGCCGAACGCTTCCTGGACGCCGGGGCGGGGTGCCCGTGACCGACCCGGCCACGCGGGCACCGGCCCCCGCGCAGCACGGCGGCGGGAGCGCCGCCCCGATGTTCACCCCGGCCGCCGTCGCCGCCTCCTGCGCCGGCTTCGTCCTCATCGGCGCGCTCCAGTCCCTGTACGGGCCCGCGATCCCCGCCCTGCGCGAGGAGTTCGGCCTGTCGCCCTCCGCCGCGGGGCTGGCGCTCAGCGCGCACTTCGCCGGCGGCGTGAGCGGCGTCCTGCTCTTCAACCGCGTCCACGGGCGCACCGGCAACCGCGTGCTCCTCGGCTCCTCCTACGCGCTCATGGCCCTCGGCAGCGCCGCCTTCGCCTTCGCCCCGGTCTGGCCGGTCGCCCTCGTGGCCGCGCTCGTCACCGGCCTCGGCTTCGGCGGCATCGACTACGGGCTCAACCAGCTTTTCGCCGTCGGCTTCGGCCGCCGCAGCACCGCCATGCTCAACGTCCTCAACGCCCACTTCGGTATCGGCGCCGTCGCCGGTCCCGCCCTCATCGGCCTGCTCGGTCCGGACCGCTACCCGGTGGTCTTCCTCGCCTTCGCCGCCCTCGCCGCCGCCCTCGTCCTCTTCCTGAAGGGCGTCGGCGACAAGGACCCGGCCGGCGCGGCCGCCGGCCCCGGCGGCCCGCCGCGGGCACCCGGGCGCCGCCCCGGCCGGGCGGTGCTGCTCCTGGGCGCGTTCGTCCTGCTGTACGTGGTGCACGTGGGCGTCGAGGCGGGCGTCGGCGGCTGGGAGCCCACCCACCTCGAAACCGTCGGCTACGGCGCCTCCGCGGCCGCCTCCGCGACCTCGGTCTACTGGCTGATGCTCACGGCCGGCCGGTTCCTGGTCGTGCCCCTGGCCGTCCGCCTGTCCGAGCCGGTGATCGTCGTCGTCAGCTGTGCCGGCATGACGGTCTGCGCGGCGGCCGCCGCCCTGCCGGGCCTCGCCCCCTACGCCTACGCGGGCGTGGGCCTGTTCATCGCGCCGGTCTTCCCCACCGCCCTGCCGTGGCTGAGCCGCACCGTCCCCACCGCCCGCCGCGCCGCGGCCTACGTGATCGCCGCGTCGATGGTGGGCGGCGTCGCCGCGGGACCCGCCCTGGGCAGGGCGATCGAGCTGTCGGGCGTGCGGGCGGTGCCCCTGGTGCTGTGCGGCATGGCGGCGGTCTGCGCAGCGGCCGCGCTGGGGCTCGCCCGGGCCACCCGCCCGCCGCGGCCGGACGCTCCGCTCGCCCGTGCGAGTGATATATAGCCGACCGGTGACGGTAGAGAGCCGCGGCCGGCCCCGCGGCGCGCGACGATGCCGGGGCGGGGGTTTCGTACGCATCCACCCCGGCCTTGAACCGTTTCCCCTTGCGTGGAGGTGCCGTGTACACCACCGAGCCAGTCGCCAACACCCTTGCCCCGTCTCCCCAGGAGGACCAGCTGGCCGAGGACTACGCCAGCGTCCTCGGCACCCTCTCCCGCATCGACGAGGCGGTGCGCGAAGGCGCCTGGCAGGGGGTCCGCGACGAACTCGACCAGCTCATCAGCGCTGCCGAGGACATGTGGTCGACCCTCACCGACCCCGACCCCAGCGCGGATGACGCGGACGCCGACCGGCGCCGCTTCCCGGTGACGGCCGACCCCGCCACGGTCCGCCGCCTGGTCACCACCTACGCCGAGCCCTATGCGATCGGCCGCCTCCTCTACCCGTCCAACGGCGCCACCCCGCCCGAACTCCGCCCCCGCCCCGCCACCGAGGATCCCGCCCTCCACGACGCCCGCCCGGAGGCATGGACCTGACCCACCGGCATTTCCGGACGACGGCGGCCCCCGCGGGCCGCCGTCGCCGCATTTAAAAAACTTTTTGCCGATGTGAAACCCTTTGCGGCATACTGATCATTCTCCCCCCACCGCATCGACCACCCCCCTTTTCTTTCTGTGTGAGGGCTCCTGCCCCATGGGCGTCTTTCTGCGTGCCCTGCGTGCACTCGTTCTGCTCGCGGGTTTCTATCTCCTGTGCTTTGCCGTGCTCGGCGTCTTCGCCGGAATCGGTGCCGCCGCTTATTGGCGGGGCGTAAACCCCCTCGCCCTCAAAATCACCGTCGTCCTCGCGCTGCTGGCCTTCCCCGTCGTCCGGGGAATGCTGCTCCTCCGCACACCCGAGGACGACGGCGAGGACGGACTCTCCGTCAGTGAGGCCCGGCAGCCGCGGCTGTGGGCCGCCGTCCGCGAGGTGGCCGGCGCCGCCGGCACCCGCATGCCCGACGAGATCCTCCTCACCGGCGACGTCAACGCCGCCGTCACCGAGAACGCCCGCATGCTCGGGCTCCTGCCCGGCCGCCGCCGGCTCTACCTCGGCACACCCCTGCTGACCGGCCTCGACGAGGCGCAGCTGCGCGCCGTCCTGGCCCACGAGTTCGGCCACTACGGCCATGCCGACACCCGCCTGTCCGCCATCACCGCCCGCGGCCGCCACGCGATCGCCCGCACCGTCAACGCCTTCACGGAGAGGGCTGAGCAGCAGGCCGAGAAGGAGCGGCTGCGGCAGGAGAAGGCCGCCGCCAAGGCCGTGCGCAAGGGCCGGAAGGCCAAGGAGATCGACGCCTCCGGCGCCGGGTGGACCTACCGCCGTATGGGCAGGCTCTTCACCGCCTACGGCCTGTTCGCCCTGCGGGCCACCCGCAGCGACGGCCGCCGCCAGGAGCTCGCCGCCGACCGGCTCGCCGTGCGGATCGCCGGCCGCGACGCCACCGCCTCCGCCCTCCGCGAGACCGCGGTCCTGGCCGCCGCCCACGACTTCTACCTCCGCCGGTACGCCACCTGCGGCATACCCGCCGGCCTTCTGCCCCCGTACGGCCAGTTCCACGGCGGCCTGGCCCGGCTGCTCGCCGAACCCGCCCGCCAGGCCGAGCTCGACGAACTGCGCCACGACCTCCCCGCGGAGGAGCCCTCCCCCTACGACGCGCACCCGCCGACCGCCGAGCGGATCCGCCTCATCGAGGCCCTCCCCGACGACGGCCGCGGCGCACACCCCGCAGGGCCCGCCCTGGCCCTCCTGCACGACCCCGGGCGCGTCCTCGCCGAGCTCGAAGCGGCCACCCTCGCCGAAGAGGCCCTGCACATGCGCCGAGCGGACTGGCCCGAGCTCGTCCACCTGGGCATCCGCGCCCGCCACGAGGCCGACGCCGCACCCCTGCGGCACGCCCTCGCCCGGATCGCCGGCGGTCGCACCGGCCTTCACGCACTCCTGGACGCGGCCGACCGCGGCGCCCTGTGGCAGATAGCCGACGGCCTGCCCAAGTCGCGGGCGGCTGAGCAGGCCGGCGGCCGGGCAGCGCGCGAATTCCTGCGCCCCGTCCTGCTCGACGCGCTGTCCAGCCTCGTACTGCTGGAGCTCGCCGACGCCCGGATGGCCTGGTGGGAGATGTCCTGGGCCGAGAGCGCGCGACTGCGTCTGCCGGACGGGTACGACACCCGGCTGCAGCCGGCCCTGGAGGCGCTCGTCGCCGACGTCCCGGACACCGCACCACTGCGCCGGCTGCTGCCGCAGGCCTCACCCGCCTGACGCCCCGCCGGCCAACCCCCCACCCCCCTCACACGAATCGAGCCGAACCCCCGTGGCACGACTGCTGCCCTTCCTCGTCATAGCCCTCGGCATCTTCTTCTGGTACAGGTCCCGCAGGAACGCCGCCGGCCGCCCCGGGTCCGCCGCCTCCTCCTCCGCCCCGGGCCCGTCCGGCCTTTCCCAGGAGGCCGCCGCTCTCGGTTTCCTCCCGCAGGACCGGCAGGACACGGAGCGGCTGACGCACGACCCGCAGATCGACGGCGCCCGGGAGGCGGCGGAGCGCGGCGAATGGGAGCCCGCCGCACGGGCCATGACCGCCGTCGGCCGGGACTGGGAGCGCCGCACGGCGCTCGTCATCGCCCTCGCGCACGTGGCGGCGGAGGAGGACGCGTGGCTGACGGCCTGGCAGGCCGCGCGCACCGGAGACCCCGGCGCCGCCGCCGTCCGCGCCCGCTCCACCGTCTTCCTCGCCGGGAAGCTCCGGGGCAGTGCCTACGCGAAGGACACCTCGGCCGAGCAGTTCGAGGCCTTCCACCGCGTCCTGCTGCGGGCCCGCGAGGACATCGCCCTGGCCATGGAGCTCGACGCCGATGACCCGTCCCCGCACGTCTCCGACCTCTGGGCCGGCCTCGGCCTGGGCTACCCGCACGCGTACGTCGACGAGCTCTGGGCGGAGATCACCACCCGGGCGCCGTTCCACTTCGAGGCGCACTACGGCGCCCTCCAGTACTGGTGCGCGAAGTGGCACGGCTCGGAGGAGCTCGCCCGCGCGTTCGCGGACAAGGCCGCCGCCGGCGCCCCCGCCGGCACCCTGCTGCCCGCCCTGCGGCTGATCGCCCACTTCGAGCACCTGGACCGGCCGCTCAGCGCCAAGCACTACCGCACCCCCGAAGTCACGGCCATGACCGACGCCGTGCTCGCCGACCTCCCGGCCGTCCGCCCCGACCATCCGCGCCTCGCCGAGGTCCGCCACCTGCTCGCCTTCTTCCTGGTGCAGCAGAAGCGCCACGCGGAAGCCCTCGAACAATTCCGTGCGGTCGACGGGTGCGTCGGCTCCCTTCCCTGGGACTACTTCGGCGACCCCGCCAAGTTGTACTGCGATTACCGCGAACGAGCCGTACAGGGCGCCAAGTAGCCACGCGCCGTTCAACCGGGGCGCATCCTTCTGCGACCCCGGCACAACCGAATAAAGAAGCAGAGCCCAATCCGTTTCCGGCCTTGCGCAGCGTGAACTCTTCGCTGCCCACGGCCACTTGACGGATTGGGCTCAGTTGTCTTGCCGGTGCCGGTTTGCTGGGGAACGCTCGGAACCAGCCGGTCGGGCGCTGCAGCGCACCGCGATGGATCTGGAGGAGAAATGACGACAGCGCCGTACGGGCGGGAAGAACTCCCCTTCGGCCAGGACGGCATTCTGCCGGCCGTTCTCAAACCGGGCGACGGAGTGCAGCGGCTCTGGGGGAAGGGTTCCCTGGTCACCGTGAAGCTCACGGCCGAACAGACCCGGGGCGCCATGGGAATGACGCATTTCGCGGCGAAGCTCGGCGAGCGCTCCCCGAGCCACATCCATACGCTCGAGGACGAGATCTTCATGATCGGGAGCGGTGGCGTGCGCGCCACGGTGGGCGACCGCACCGAACTCCTCGAAGGCGGCAGCGTGCTCTTCCTGCCGCGCGGAATTCCGCATTCGTATCTGGTGGAGAGCGAGACGGCCGACCTTTACGTGCTCACCTGCCCCGGCGGATTCGAGCGCTTCTTCCTCGAAGGCGGATACCCCGTGCACATGGGGGCCGACGCACCGGTCGGCGACCGCTGGTCGGTCGAGCGCACCCACGAGGTCGCGGAGAAGCTCGGCCTCGGCATCACCTGGGGCACCTGACCGGCGCCACCACTCGGAACGCACAGAGAGAACCATGGGCATGCTGAACAGACGAACCATGCTGACCGGCACCGCCGCCGCCGTGGCCGGTGCCGCCGTGACACAGACGGGCCTCGTGCCCACCCGGGCCGCCGCAGCGGGCACCGGCGCCGGGGCGGAGGCCGGCGCGGGTGCACCTGGGGCGGTCACCGTCCTGCCGGACGACCCGCGCTACGCGGACCTGGTCGTCGGCAACAACACCCGCTGGGTGGGCCGCCCCGATTCCGTGCGCATCGTCCACACCACCGAACAGGTCGTCCAGACCGTCCAGGAGGCGGTCAAGGCCGGCAAACGGCTGTCCATACGCGGCGGCGGCCACTGCTACGCGGACTTCGTCTACCACCCCGACGTGCGCATCGTCATCGACATGACCACGATGGATCAGGTCACCTATGACGAGCAGCGCAAGGCCTTCTGCGTCGAGGCCGGGGCCACGCTCCTGCACGTCTACGAATCGCTCTACAAGGGCTGGGGGGTGGCCCTCCCCGGCGGCATGTGCTATTCCGTGGGCGTCGGGGGTCACATCAGCGGCGGTGGCTACGGAATGCTCTCGCGCAAGCAGGGCCTCACCATCGATCACCTCTACGCCATCGAGGTCGTCGTCGTGAACGCCGACGGCACCGCGCGGGCCGTGGTGGCGACCCGCGAGGCCGGCGACCCCCACCGCGACCTGTGGTGGGCGCACACCGGCGGGGGAGGCGGCAACTTCGGCGTGATCACCCGCTACTGGTTCCGCTCCCCGGGCGCGACCGGCAGCGACCCCGCCCAGCAGCTGATGCACCCGCCGAAGGACGTCTTCGTCAGCGCCATCTCGCTGCCGTGGAGCAAGCTCGACAAGGCGCGCTTCACCACACTGGTGAAGAACTTCGGGGCCTGGCACGAGAAGAACGCCGGCCCCGACTCGCCCTACGCGTCGCTGTGCAGCTTCCTGATGATCAATCACAAGGCGAACAACAGCATCGGGCTGCTCACCCAGATGGACGCCGGCGTCCCCGACGCCGAGAAGCTCATCACCGCCTACGTCGCCTCCATCACCTCCGCACTCGGCATCAAGCCCGAGCCGCTGACCGCCGCCGTCGGCGAGCAGGGCCCGATGCCCGACTTCTTCACCCCCCAGCGGGTGCCCTGGCTGGCCTCCGTCCGCTTCCTGGGCACCAACAACCCCACGCTCACCAACCCCACCTTGCGCGGCATCCACAAGTCCGCGTACCTGCGCAAGGGCTTCAACGACGCCCAGATCGCGTCGATGTACAAGCACCTGACCCGCACCGACCTGCAGAACCCCAACTCCATGGTGGTCCTGCTCTCCTACGGCGGGAAGATCAACACCGTGCGCTCCGGCGACACGGCCTCCGCCCAGCGCGACTCCATCTTCAAGGGCCTCTTCCAGAGCTTCTGGCCCGACAAGAAGCAGGACCCCCAGAACCTGGCCTGGACCCGGGAGATCTACACCGAGGTCTTCGCCTCCACCGGCGGCTACCCGGTCCCCGGGCCGGCCACCGACGGCTGCTACATCAACTACCCCGACAGCGACATCGCCGACCCGCAGCAGAACAAGTCGGGCGTGCCCTGGTACACGCTCTACTACAAGGACAACTACCCGCGCCTGCAGCGGGTGAAGGCCGCGTACGACCCGCGGAACGTCTTCCGGCACTCGCAGTCGATCGCCCTGCCCAAGTCCTGACCTGTCCGAGCCCCGGCCCGGCCGGCGGAACACCCGGCCGGCCGGGGGAACCCCCAGTTGGAGGAGAACCAGATGACCGCACAGTTCGAAGGCAAGGTCGCCCTCGTCACCGGGGCGGGCTCCGGCATAGGCCGGGCCAGTGCCCTGGCCTTCGCACGCCAGGGCGCCACCGTCGTCGCCGTAGACGTCGCACTGGAGCCCGCCGCGGAGACCGTACGGCTCATCGAGGAGGAGGGCGGCAAGGCCAGCGCCGTCGCCGCCGACGTCACCAGCGCCCAGGACGTCGAGGCGATGGTCGCCACGGCGGTCTCCCGCCACGGCGGCCTGCACATCGCGCACAACAACGCCGGGCTCTTCGCCCGGCCGACGCCCCTGGCCGACACCGACCTCGCCTCCTGGCACCGGCTGCTGGGCGTCAACCTCACCGGCGTGATGCTGTCGATGAAGTACGAGATCGCCCACATGCGCGAGCACGGCGGCGGTGTGATCGTGAACGCCTCGTCCAACATCGGCTTCCACGGCCGCCGCCCCGGCATGGCCGCCTACGTCGCCTCCAAGGCGGGCGTCAGCGCGCTGACGCGCGTGGCCGCGCTGGACCACATCAAGGACGGCATCCGCATCAACGCCGTCAGCCCCGGCGCCTCCAACACCTCCATGTCCTTCCGCCCCGGCGAGACCGAGGCCGACCGCGACGCGCGGGTGGCCGGGACGGTGCCGATCGGGCGCGTGGCGGAGACGGAGGAGATCGTCGCCGCGGTGCAGTGGCTCGCCTCGGACGCGGCGAGCTTCGTGGTCGGCCACGACCTGGTGGCCGACGGCGGCATGACCGCCTGACCCTCCCTGCCCGGGGGGCGGGGTGCCCACCCCGCGCCCCGGGCACCGCCCGTCTCACCACTTCGGGCCGCCCGGCAGCGCGGTGCTGCCGGGAACATTGCCGGGCAGGCTGCGGCGGGCCTCGCCGAGGAGCTCCGCGGTGATCTCGTACGTCGCGGAGGCGTACAGCCCGCGGGCGCGCCGGGCCGGGTCGGGGTGCGGATTGCGGGACAGCTGCACCGACAGGTCGCGCAGCTGCAGCATGGTCGGGACGGCGGCCTGCATCACCGCCGGATCCCGGGTGAACGCCGCCTCCAGCACCCACAGCAGCCGGGCATAGACCGCGTTGAAGCGCTCGGCGGCGCGGCGCACCGCGCTGCCCGGCGGATAGTGGGCGACCTTGGCCTCGGGGTCGATGGGGTAGGCGTCCTCCCAGCTGATGTCGAGGGCCGGGCCGGTGGGGCCGGAGGCCGGGGTGTCGTGCGGGCCGTAGCGGCGCCGCCGGCGGATCTCGTCGAACCGGAAGTAGTGCGCGGGCTCGCGGGTTTCGCCGAAGAGCTGGTCGTCGGTGTTGTAGATGGTGCGGCTGACGCCCTCGCCCTGCTCGGTGATCACGCGCAGGGCCGTGAGGGCGGAGGCCAGCCCGGTCACGGGGAAGACCTCGCCGCCGGAGTTGTAGAAGTCCTCCGGGCCCACCTGGCGCCGGGGGTCGCCCCGGAACAGCTCGGCCTCGCCCAGCTCCGCCGCCAGCCGGACCAGCCCCGTGCGGATGGTGTTGTAGAACTGTCCGATCGACGTCCAGCCCGTGTCGCCGGCCACGGAGGGGTGGCCGGGCGGCTCCGCCACGTACTCCGGGCGCTCGATGTACAGGAAGGTGTCCAGCGCAGCCGTCCCGAAGTGGCGCAGAGCGACGGGGACCTTGTCCCGGCTGTAGGGGAGCAGGGCCGGATAGCCGGTGACGAACCGGGAGTGGGCGACCAGGGGCTTGCCGCCGACGGCGTTGAGGAGGTTGGCGACCAGCGTCATGTGCAGCATCTCTTCGAGCACGACGGCCCGGATCGCGTAGAAGGCGGTGCGGTTGGTGCCGGGCCGCAGGGTGTACATCGCCGTCAGGTAGGGCGGGATGGTGAGGTGTTCCAGCGTCAGCGCTGCTTGCAGGAAGACGTGCAGGTCGGCGCGGTCGCGCGGGACCCGGAACGGCGGCTCCTCGATCCGGGACGGCTCGGCCGAGAGGCCGGCGAGGGCCGTGGGCGGGGGAAGGGAGCTCATGCCCGGCCCTCCTTCCGGCCGTGCGGAGCGGGATCGGCGGCGGGCGGTCCCACGGCGGCGGGCCGGTGAGTCTCCGTCAGCTCCCGGTGGATGCGCTCGCTGCTGCGCAGGGCGAGGGCGGCCATGGTCAGCGAGGGGTTGGACGTGCCCATCGAGGGCATGCTGCCGCACCCCACGGCGTAGAGGTTGGGGTGGTCCCAGCAGCGCTGCCACGCATCGACCACGGAGGTGCCGCGGGAGGCGCCCATGATGTGCGTCCCGCCGCCGTGCCCGGCGCCGTTGAAGGTGAAGCCGCGGCCCTCGAAGCGGAAGTGGCCGGGGGAGAGGGGGCCGGGCGCGTAGGCGGTGCGGTCCTCGGCTCCCAGCAGGCGGAAGATCTCCCCGGAGACGGTCCTCGCCGCGGCCATGCCGCGCTTGACCCGGTCGGAGAGGTCGTAGGTGATGACCGGGCGCGGATTGCCGAGCCGGTCGCGGTGGCGCGGGTCCACGGTGACCCTGTTGCGCTCCTCGGCCTCCTGCTCCATGAGGAACTGCACGGAGACCTGGCGGCCGATCTGCTCGCCCAGCGCGGCGCGCAGCCGGGCGCCGAAGACGCCCCTGCCGCGCGGCTGCGCGGAGTCGGCCCCGATGCCCAGCAGGCGGGCCACGTCGCTGCCCGGGGAGCCCGTGGGCCAGCCCCATCCCCAGTTGCTGATCTCGATGCGGAAGGGCGCCCGCTCGCGCCGGGCGGGGCCGGTGCGGAAGCTCTCCAGCCCCGAGGTGGACGCGGGCCCGCGGAATGGTCCGACCGGGTGGCCCGCCAGGCCCCAGCCGAGCAGGACGGGGTGGTCCATCAGGTTCCGCCCGAGCTGGTCGCTGTGGCCGGCGAGCCGGGAGACGAGGAGCAGCCGGGCGTTCTCGACGGCGTGCGCGGCCAGGACGACGACGTCCGCCTCGGCCGTACGGGTGGTGGCGACGGGGACCGCCGGGTCCTCGTACTCCTGGTACTCGACGCCGAGGGCGCGGCCGTTGGCGTCGGCCAGGACACGGCTGACGACGGCGTGGGTGAGCAGCCGGACCCGCCGGCGGTCCCACGTGGCCTGGGTCTTGAGCGGGGTGTACTTGGCCTGCACCGGGCAGATCGGCACGCAGGAGGCGTTGCCCACGCAGCGCTCCCCGTAGTTGGGCAGGCCGGCCGCGCCCACCGGGCGGTAGCCCCGTCCCGCGTCGTAGCGCCGGTCGGGGGTGCTGTTGCGGGCGTGGGGGGTGCCGACGACGCGCAGGGTGGTGGCCGGGGCGCCGGGGGCCTCCCGGACCGTGGCCCCGTCGAGGCGGGCGGCGAAGACGTCGTCGACGTAGCTCCGGGGGATCTCGTGCATCGGGTAGACGTAGCCGTCGGGGAAGGGGAGGCCGGTCGCGGCGGCCTGCTCGGCGGCGTTGCCCGCGACGCCGAGGGCCCGTTCGGCCGCGCGGTAGTGGGGCTCCAGGTCGTCGTAGCCGAGGGGCCAGTCGCGGCCGTAGCCGTAGGTCCGGCGGGTTCTGAAGTCCTCGGGGTGCATGCGCGGGGTCAGCCCGAGCCAGTGCAGGACGGTGCCGCCGCGGGCGCGCAGGTAGTCGGTGGCGTAGGGGAGGGGGCCCTGCTGGACGAAGTAGCCGTGGGCCCGGTAGCCGCCGGAGGGGAGGCCGGTGAGGTCGAGGACGTCGGGGGAGGGGGCCGCGGCGTTGGGCCGGTAGGGGGAGTTGGGCACCTTGGCCAGGGCGCCGTAGAAGGTGTCGAGGGCGTCGAGGTGGCCGGACCAGGACTCCAGGGTGCCGGTGCCGGCCTCCAGGACGAGGACGCGCCAGCCCTTGTCCCCCAGCTCCTTGGCGACGAGCGAGCCGGACAGGCCGGCGCCGACCACGATGACGTCGTACCGCACGCGGCCGTGGCGCGGTGCCGGGCTCATGCGCCGCCTCCGTGCGGGCCGGGCGCACCGGGGAAGCGGTCGCCCGCCCGGGCGACGACCGGGGCGCCGGGCGGCGGATCGGCCCAGGTGCCGAAGCCGGGCGGCTTGGCCCCGGCGGGGTGCCCGTGGAAGGTGCGCCACACCAGGCCCTCCGTATGGGCCTCGGGGGAGACGGTGAAGGCGGTGTTGGCCCGCTCCCGGCCGAGGGCGGTGTGGACGGATCCGGCGAGCTGCGGCCACACGCCCAGGTACCAGGTGTGGGCGAGGGCGCGGGCGATGTCGCGCGAGGTCTCGTCGGCGATGCCGTCGGGGTCGCCGCCGGCGGCGGCGAGGGCGTCGAGCAAGCGGCCGAGGGCCGGCTCCCCGACCTGCTCGAGCGCGGTCTCGTGGTACAGCTCGGCCATGCCGGTGCCGTGGAGCTCGAAGGCGTCGAAGCCGGTCAGGGCGGCCGAGGCGGTGAGGAAGTCGTCGAGGGAACGTGCGGGCGTGCTCGTCTTCGGTGTCATCCGTGACCACCCATCCGTGGGACCTGACGCATGTCTATCGGAGACTCCACGGTGAGTGAAGAGGAAACAAACACCCTTCACTCGTATGAGTGTTCGGCAGGTCAGGGGCCGGGCGGGTGCCGGACGGGCGCCGGGCGGGATGCCGCGGGGCGGCGGCGGGACGGCCCCCGCGCTCGGGGTGCGGGGGCCGTGGGACCGCGGAGCGGAGGGGTTCTCCGGGTCCGCTCAGGTGCCGGGCTTGCGGCCGTAGACGAAGACGTCGTCCCCGTTGCCCAGCATGGACCAGTACGTCTTGGCGTCGGCGATGCGCATGTTCACGCAGCCGTGCGAGCCGGGCGGCGACCAGACGCTGCCGTCGATGGCGTGGAAGGCCTGCCCGCCGTCGAAGAACTGCGCGTAGGGCATCCGCACCTTGTAGATCGTCGACCAGTGGTCGGCCGAGCGCCAGTAGATCTTCTTGGCGCCGGTCCGCGTCTCGTAGCCGTCACGCCCGGTGCGCACCGGCACCGGGCCGAACTTGAGGGCCTTGCCGTCCTGTATCCAGCTGATCTGGCGGCCGAGGTCGACGCAGGCTATCCGGCCCTTGTCCACCGGGCACTTCCCCGCGGCGTTGGGGTCCCGGCGGGTGATCTCCTCCTGCATCACCCCCCAGGTGATCGGCCCGGCGAAGCCGATGTTCGGGGTGATGCGGCGGCTGGTCTGGAAGTCCTGGATGGCCTTGCAGTCGGCGGGCGACTGCTGCCCGTCGACCGGTCTGCCCAGGAACTTCTCGGCCTCCTTCTGATAGGGCCCGGTCCTTGTCGTGCAGGAGGGGGCCGCCTCGGCGGACCCGCCTATCGCCAGTGTCAGCGGAGCCGCCAGCCCGAGGGCGCCCAGCAGCACCCCGAGCCGGCGTGCCGCTGCCGGCCGCGCCGTGTTCCTTCTGCTAAGTGTTCCCATATGACGTAAGACTGATAGCACCGGCCGGTGGTTGCAGCCGGGACCGAGGGGGCCGGGGAGCCGGAGAGGGCCCGCCGCCGTCCCGGACGGCGGTCCCTCGAACGGAGCAGCGGACGCTAGGAGATGGCGGCGCCCGTGGGGATCGCGTTCAGGGCCACGGGGGAAATATTGACGATCTTGTTCCAGTCGAAGTAGTACTTGTCCATCGCGGCCGGGCTGGTGATCCAGCGCTTGATGCCGTTGCTCACCAGATACACCGCGGGACCGTCGGGCGATTTCGCGAGAATGGCGCCGTCGGACAGCTGACCGCCGTCGTCGATGCTTGCGATGTCGACGACGGTCTGAATTCCGTTCCAGTTCCGGAACAGGTTGTTGTACGTGGCCGGGTTGGGGATCCAGCGCCGTTTGCCGTCCAGGACCAGATAGACGGCGGGGCTGTTCACCCCTTTCAGCCGGGCGCCGTTGAGTTCGGGGTGCCGGCCGCGGAGCTGCGCGCCGGAATCGCGCGCGACCGCGGTGTCGGCCGCGGATACTGACGCGGTGTCGGTGGCGGCCTGGGCCGCGGGTGCTGCGGCCAGGCCGGAAACGGAGGCGGCCACGAGGGCCAGGGCAGCGAACCACGAGCGTCTGGACATATTTCCTCCAACCGTGAACGGAAGTGGGGGAAGAGCTCAACTCGCCGGGAATGACATGCCTTTTGCCTGCCGGCTCACCCTTGCGGCGCCGTGCCCGCTTGTCAATGTCCGCCCGGATACCGGTGCGGACGGCCAGCGATTCTCCGCCACCGGTGCGCCTGTGCCCCGTCCGCCCGCGATCGGCAGAAGATGGAAAGGGCATTCCGGATCCACCTCTCAGGAATACCCGATTCCGCAGTGCGGCACGAAAGGAGTGACGGCGTGCGGAGTTTTCCCGCCCTCCTCTTCGCCCTGCTCGCCGCGGCCGCCAACGCCCTGGCGATCGTCCTGCAGCGCCGGGCCGCGCGGACCGTTCCCCTCGCCCCGGGCCTGCGCCTCTCCCTCTTCGCCCAACTGCTGCGGCGCAAAGCCTGGCTCGGCGGAATGGCCGCCGTCATGGCCGCGGCCTGCCTTCAGGCCCTCGCGCTCTCGCAGGGCGCCATGGCCGTCGTCCAGCCCGTCTTCGTCCTCGAGCTGCCGTTCGCCCTTCTCCTGGGCGGTCTCCTGCTGGGCCGCAAGGTCACCCGCCCGGCGTGGCGCGGAGCCGTCTGCATCGCCGCCGGGCTCGGGCTGGCCCTCGCGGCCGCGGCACCCTCGCCCGGCACCGGGCGGCCGCCGGCGGACCGCTGGGTGATCGCCCTCGTCTGCTGCCTCGCCGTCATCGCGGCGCTGGCCGCGACGGCGCTGCGCCACCCCGAAGGGGGCCTGCGGGCCCTGTGCTTCGGCACCACGGCGGCCGTCGGCTACGCCCTGACCGCCGCCTTGATGAAGGATGCCACGCACACCTGGCAGGACGGCGGCATCACCGCCTTCTTCCTCTCCTGGCAGACGTACGGATTCGCTCTCGTGGGCGTGCTGGCCCTGTTCCTGCTGGAGAACGCCATGCAGTCCGGCCCCCTGACGGCCTCACAGCCCGCTCTCACCCTCGGCGACGCCCTGGTGAGCCTCGCGCTGGGCATCACCCTGTACGAGGAGCGCGTCCGCAGCGGCTGGTGGATCCTGCCCGAGGCGCTCGGAGCGGCCCTGGTGCTGTACGGGGCGGTCACACTCTCCCGCGTCGCCCTCGCGCGGGACCTGGTGGTGCCGGACCGCCCGGGGGAGCCCGCACGGTCCTGAGCCGCGGGGGCGCAGGGCGTCGGGCGCCGGTCGTCAGCTGGCGGAGGGCTCCAGCACCCGGACGACCCGCGCCGGATTGCCGACCGCCAGCACACCGGCCGGCAGGTCCGCGACGACCACGGAACCGGCGCCCACGACCGTGTTCTCCCCGATGGTCACCCCGGGGCACACGATCACGCCGCCGCCCAGCCAGACGTTGTCGCCGATCCTCACCGGCATCGCCTTCTCCCAGCCGGCCCGGCGCCGTTCCGCGTCCAGGGCGTGGTGCGGGGTGAGCAGCTGGACGTTGGGCCCGATCTGGACGTCCGCCCCGATCGTGATCGGCGCGGCGTCGAGGAGGACCGCGCCGAAGTTGACGAACGTCCGCGCGCCGATGCTGATGTGACGGCCGAAGTCGCAGCGGAACGGCGCCCGGATCCGTACGCCCTCGCCCACCGAACCCAGGAGCCGCTCCAGGAGGGCGAACCGCTCCGCGTAGGGGAGCCGCTCGGCCGCGTTGAAGTCGGCGCAGAGCCCGACGCAGCGCCGGTGGTCGTCCGCGAGCTCCGGATCGTCCGGCAGGTACCAGTCACCGGCCAGCAGACGCTGCTTGTTCTCCCCCACGGAAGGCCCCCTCCTCGGTCCGGCCCGGCGAGCGCGTGCGCCTCACCGGTCACCCGGACAGCGTAGGCCCCACCGCTTGCGCCGTCCGGGTGATCCGGCCGCCGCCGGCCGGGCCGTCGCTCAGAGGTTGCGCGGCGTGAGCTCCGCCATCGCGGACCAGCCGTTGCCGGGGGCCTCGGTGCTGATGATCTGCGGCGTGATGGAGATGGCCTCCGCCATCGTGTCCATGGCGGTCTTGAAGTGCACGGAGTTCACGTGCGCGTCCCCGGCCTCACGGGAGGCGAAGCCCTCCACCAGGACGAACTGGCTCGGGTTGTCGACGCTCCTGGACCACTCGAAGAAGAGGTTGCCCGGCTCGTCACGGGTGGCCCGGGTGAAGTCGCCGACGAGCTCCAGCCACTTGTCGGTGTACTCGGGGCGGACGGTCATCTTGA
This sequence comes from Streptomyces sp. KLMMK, assembly GCF_036961605.1. Taxonomy (NCBI): domain Bacteria; kingdom Bacillati; phylum Actinomycetota; class Actinomycetes; order Kitasatosporales; family Streptomycetaceae; genus Streptomyces; species Streptomyces sp. KLMMK. The sequence goes on along the minus strand of NZ_JBAMDC010000065.1, from coordinate 8,165 downwards.
CGACGATGAAGATCATGGAGGCTGCTCCTGCTCGTATCGCGGGCATCGTGTCGGAGGCACCGGCGCCGGGCCGGTCACGCCGACGGCGGCGGGCCGGAGCGCCCGCGCCGGTGCCCACCGTGGCGGAGGCGGGGGCACCCGGCGAAACGGGGACGACGGTGATTCCGGCCCTCCCGGAAAATTGCACCCCGGCGACGACGGAACGGCCAGTCGGACGGGGGCGGGCCCCTGCCCGGCCGGCCGCTCCGCCGTGCGGATCACGGGCCCGTACGGCAGGGTGTGCTACGCGGCGGCGGGACGGTCCACGGAGGCCGGAAGGGTCTGCGCGTCCGTCGGCCGGGTCTGCGCGGGAGCGCCGAGCTGCTCCGCTCCGTCCGGAACGGGCACCGAGGCGAAGATCGCGTCCTGCTGCTCCTGGAGCTCGCGGGCCCGCTCGGGGGAGGTGCTGGGCAGCCGCTGCTCCTCGTACAGCTTGTGCGTCGCCTCCTGGGCCCACTTGCTCGACGGGGTGTGGAACTGCACCTCGAAGACGTGCCCGGAGCCCGGGTCGCGCCAGGCCGAGTTGATGCCCTTGTAGCCGTGCTTCCGGCCCCAGGTGTTGGACCACTTGACGCTGTCGTTGCCCCACAGGGCCAGGGCGGAGGAGGCGATGGCCACGCCGCGGCTGTAGCTGCCGTCCGGCCACTGGAAGGTGTAGCGGACGGAGTCGCTGATCCTGGACAGGGCGGTGTCCACGCTCTGCCCGGGCGCCTCCTTCATGGCGGTGGCGACCTTGCGCTTGAGCGAGTCCGGCGACTTCAGCCGGTGGTCGAAGCCGATCAGGTTCGCGTGGCTGATGCGGGCCACGGCCTGCATCTCGGGGCTGACCGTCCGCTCCGCGGACCGTGCACGGGCGAGGAACCGGTCGACCTTCTTGTTGTCCGCGGCGTTGAGGGAGAGGCCGTCACCCTGCCACCCGCCCTCGTCGCCGGGCGGCAGCTCCGCCTTGGCCACCTTGTCGGCGTAGGCGTGGTGCGACGGCGCCCCGGGCCGGGCCGTCCTGCCGTCGGCCAGGGCGGTGGGCACGGCCCCGACGCTCAGTGCGGCGGCCAGCGCCGCTGCGGCCGCGATGCGGTGGGCGATGCGGTTGTTGGTCATCCGTGTGATTCGTCCTTCGGCACATGAGGTGTCATCCGGCGACTCATACAACCGGCGCGGCGCCGCCCCGGTCACTGGACCCGCCGCTGCGCCGCCGCTTTTGGCCGGATGGTGCGGTTGGGGGGCGGAAACGGGCCCGCGCGCCGGTGACCAGGGGCGATCGTCCGCCGCGAGTCATCGGTTCATATGCCTGTCGTACGGCCGTATGGGCTGTGTGGGTGATCGGGGGGTGTGTTGGGCCCAATCGTCGGATGATCGCTCCGGTGCGTTGTTACGTTTTGCTGACTAATAACCCCTTTGGTGGTGGTTTCGGCGGCGGGGGAGCGGGTGGTGGTTGCGGTGGTGGGTGGAGTGCAGGTGTCGGGGCGCGGCGTGGTCGCCGACGAGGGTGCCGGTGGCGCGAGCGCCGTGCCGGGGCCTGCGGGCGAACGGGGCGTCGTGCCTCCTCCCCTGGACCTGGGAACGGGCGGCACCTACGACTACGACGGGTTCAGCCGGCTGGCGGGAGCGATGGAGGAGCCGCCGCCGCTGGGGACGTACCGGGTGGGGTTCCGGCGGATGCCGGGCCGGGAAGGGGCGGTGAGCGTATGGGTGGGACTGCTGGTGGCGCTGGCGCCCCTGATGGCGGCAGGGGTGCTGGTGTGGTTGATGTGGCCGGGGCACTGGGTGGTGCGCGGCGGATGGCCGGCGGTGGGGGACGCGGCGATGCTGGCGTCGATGGGACTGGTCGAGGTGTTCCGCGTGGTGAACGTGGTCTCGGTGGCCCACGCCTCCTGCGCGGCCCGCGATCCGGTGCCGGTGCGGGCGCAGCCGGGCGCCCGGGTGGCCTTCTGCACGACGTTCGTGCCGGGCAAGGAACCCCTCGCCATGGTGTCGGCGACGCTGGAGGGGGCGGTGCGGGTCTGCTACGACGGCCTGGTCGACGTGTGGCTGCTGGACGAGGGCGACGACCCGGGCGCGCGGGCGCTGTGCGCACGACTGGGGGTGCGTCACTTCTCCCGCAAGGGAGTGGCGCGGTACAACCGGCCGTCGGGGAAGTTCCGGGCCCGGACGAAGCACGGCAACTACAACGCGTGGCTCGACGCACACGGCGACGGCTACGACTTCGTGGCGTGCGTGGACACGGACCACGTGCCGCTGCCGAACTTCCTGGAGCGGATGCTCGGGTACTTCCGTGACCCGGACGTGGCGTTCGTGGTGGGGCCGCAGGTGTACGGGAACTATTCGGCCCGGGTGACGAAGGCGGCGGAGAGCCAGCAGTTCCTGTTCCACGCGCTGGTGCAGCGGGCGGGGAACCGGTACGGATCGCCGATGTTCGTGGGGACGTCCAACTGCCTGCGGGTGAGCGTGCTGCAGCAGATCGGCGGCTTCTACGACTCGATCACGGAGGACATGGCCACGGGCCTGGAGATCCACCGGCGCAAGAACCCGGCGACGGGGCGCCGCTGGCGCTCGGTCTACACCCCCGACGTCCTGGCGGTGGGGGAAGGCCCGTCGTCGTGGACGGACTTCTTCTCGCAGCAGCTGCGCTGGTCGCGGGGCACCTTCGAGACCCTCCTGCGGCAGTTCGGGCGGGCCATGTGGTCGCTGTCCCCGGGCAGCCTGTGGAACTACTGCATGCTGGTCGCCTACTACCCGATGGCCGCCATGACCTGGGTCCTCGGCGGGGTCTCCTGCGTCCTCTTCCTCGGCCTCGGGGCCTCGGGGATCAACGTGCCCTCGCAGGTGTGGCTGATGCTCTACGGCGACGCGGCCGTGCTGCAGATCTGCCTGTACGTCATCAACCGCCGCCACAACGTCAGCCCGCACGAGCCGGAGGGTTCCTCGGGCGTGGCGGGGATGGTGATGTCGGCGGTGTCGGCGCCGTTGTACGCGCGGGCGCTGACGCAGGCGCTGCTGCGGCGCCGGTCGGGTTTCGTGGTGACGCCGAAGGGCGCGTCGGCGTCCGGGGACTGCGCGGCGACGTTCCGCACGCACCTGTGGTGGGCGGGCGTGTTCGGGGCGTGCCTGATGGCGTCGGTCGTGCTGGGGCACGCGTCGGCGGCCATGCGGGTGTGGGCCTGCCTGGCGCTGCTGACGGCGCTGGGCCCGGTGGGGATGTGGCTGGCGGGCCGCGCCCGCGGGCGCTGGCCGAGCGGGCGCGACACCGGCGGCGGGGGCCCGACCATCTCCCGGCCCCGCGCCCAGCACAGCACCGTCTGACCCGGGCCCGCCGGGCGCCTCCCCGGGGGGCGCCCGGCAGGCAGGACCGAAGGAGGCAGGACCATGGCCACCGGCACCGCACCCGGACCCATGCGCGTACTCGTGCTCGGCGCGTCGCTGCGCGGCGATTCCCTCAACGCCCGGCTGGCCGCACTCGTGGCCCGCCTGGTCCGCGACGAGGCCGGGGCGGAGGCCGACCACGCCCACATGGACGAGTTCTCGATGCCGCTCTACAACGGCGACGCCGAGATCGCCGAGGGCCTGCCGCCCGGGGCGCTCGCGCTGCGCGACCGCCTGGCCTCGTGCGACGCCCTGGTGATCTCCTCGCCGGAGTACAACGCCTCGCTGCCCGGCGGGCTGAAGAACGCCATCGACTGGGTCTCCCGCGTCCGCCCCCAGCCGTTCAAGGACAAGCAGGCCCTGCTGGTCTCGGCGTCACCGTCCATGGTCGGCGGGAACCGCGGGCTGTGGGCGCTGCGGATTCCGCTCGAACACCTGGGGGCGCGCGTCTACCCCGACATGTTCAGCCTCGCCAAGGCGCACGAGGGCTTCACCGCCGACGGCGACCTCGCCGAGAGAGGGCTCCACGAGCGGCTGGTGGAATCGGTGACGTCGTTCCTGCGGCTGGTCGAGGCGGACACGCGCTACGTCTGCCTGCGCCGGCGCTGGTACGAGTTCCTCGGCGACTGCACGGACGCCCCGGTCACCCAGCGCGCCCAGGACTGACGGGCAGGCGGGCTGACGGGCAAGGCGGGACGGGCAGGTCCGGACGGGCGGGGGTTCAGCAGCCCGCCGCGTCCGCGAGCTCCGCCACCGCGAGCGCGCAGCCCCACGACACCGTGACGCCCGCACCGCCGTGCCCGTAGTTGTGAATCAGCCTCGCGCCGTTCGGCAGCCGGTCGGTTTCCAGCCGCGCGGGGGAGCGGGCCGGACGCAGCCCGGCCCGGTGGGCGAGGACGCGCGCCCCGGCCAGACGCGGGTGCGCGCGGGTGCAGCGGCTGACGATCGACCGCGCCGTGCCGGGCGAGGGGGTGCGGTCCCAGACGTGCTCCCGCGCGGTGCCCCCGAGGACCACCCCGTACGGCTGCGGGAGGACGTAGAGGATCTCGCCCGTGCCGTGGTCCTCCGCGGCCAGCCACTCGTCCACGCCCGGGTTCTCCACGACGACGACCTGTCCCTGCACGGGGTGCACCAGCGGGTCGGGGACCAGGTCGCGGGCGCCGAGGCCGGTGCAGTTCACGACGAGCGGCGCCGCGCGCCCGGCTTCGGCCAGGTCCGGCACGTCCCGGCCGGTGACGGTGCCGCCCGCGGCCGCGAGCCGGCGCTGGAGATATCCGAGATATGCTGTCATGTCCACCAAGGGGGTGCGGGCCCGGAGACCGTGGCCGTAACCCGGGGGCAGCTCGCCGGGCCCGGCCGGGCGGAGCCCGGGGACGCCGGCCGTCCAGGGCCCCTGCTCCTCGGGCGCCGTGCTCGCGTGGGTGCCGTCGACCAGCCGGACGCCCGTCTCCGCGGGCCGCTCGGCGAGGCCGGACAGCACCCGGAAGGACTCCAGCGACCAGGCGGCGACCGCCTCCTCGGGCTCGATCCGGTACGGCCACCAGAGGCCGCCGGCCACGGCGGACGTGGTCTGCGCGGCCCGCTCGCGGCTCCACACCCCGACCCGCCGCCCGGTCTCCGCCAGCACCACGGCAGCGGTCAGCCCGATGACACCCGACCCCACGACGATCGCATCGCCCGCCATGAGCACACCGTACCCCCGTGTCCGGAACCTCTTTCCCCGGTTATCGGTGCTGTTGACTTCTCCGCCGCCCTGTGGAATTGATTCCCCACCCGGATCCGGCTTTTCGCCATTCCCCGGATTCCTCAGATTCCTCTCGGTCCCCGTCCCCGGTCCCCTGTCCCCAGCCACAGGAGCGCCATGTCCAGATCCAGAGTTCTCTTCCTCTGCAGCGCGGCAATAGCGGCGTTATGCGGCCCGGTGCTGCCCGCGCACGCGTCGGCTCCCGGGATCACCGTTCCGCCCGATAAAATCGTGATCGAGGTCGCCACGGTCAACGGTTCAGGGTGCCCCGCCAACTCGGCCGCCGTGGGCGTCTCCCTCGACAACACGGCCTTCACCGTCACCTACAGCAAGTACCTCGCCCAGGTGGGTCCGGGGGCGAAACCGACGGACTTCCGCAAGAACTGTCAGCTGAATCTGATCGTCCATGTGCCGCACGGATTCACCTATGCCGTCGCGAGCGTCGACTACCGCGGATATGCCCAGCTCGCATCCGGTGCCACGGGCGAGCAGAAAGCCTCCTACTACTTCCAGGGGCAGTCGCAGACCACGGCCAAGTCCCATCAGTTCAAGGGCGCGCTCGACGACAACTGGCAGGCGACCGACATCAACGAAATCGCACAGTACGTGTGGTCGCCGTGCGGGGAACGGCGCAACTTCAACATCAACACTGAGCTGACCGTCAACGCCGGCACCTCCGACCCCACGAAGGCCACCAGCTTCATGGCCATGGACTCCACGGACTCCGCCATCAACACCGTCTACCGCATCGCCTGGAAGGAGTGCCCGCCGAAGCGGTAGCCGCCCCCCGGGGTTGTGGGAACCGCACAGGTACCCCTCGCCGGGACTGGAGCCGGCCCCGCTGTCCTGAAACGCGTGGGACGGACGAGGATGAACAGGTGCTCGATACCCTCGATCCGGCGGACCCCGACTTCGCACGCGACCCGTACCCCTACTACGCACGGCTGCGCACGACGGGCCCCGCGGCGCGGGTGGCGCTCGCCAACGGCACGGAGGCATGGCTGGTCACCGGCTACCGGCAGGCCCGGGAAGTGCTCGCCGACCCGCGCTTCTCGAACGTACCCCCGCGCGCCGCGGGCCGCCCCAAACCCGACTCACCGGCACAGCGCGCCCGCGGCTGCCTCGCCCGCCACATGCTCAACACCGACGCCCCGGACCACACCCGGCTGCGCCGGCTGACCACGGCCGCGTTCACCCCGCGCCGGGTCGACGCCCTGCGCCCCCGCATCGAGCGGCTCACGGCGGAGCTGGTGGCGGACGTGGCCGCGGGGCTGGCCCGCGAGGGGACGGCCGACCTCGTCGACGCCTTCGCCTTCCCCCTGCCGGTCCTCGTCATCGGCGAGGTGCTCGGCGTGCCCGCCGCGGACCGGGCGGACCTGCGCACCTGGACGTACCGGGTCGGATCGCCCGCCGACGCCCTGCCCGCCGGAGCCGTCGACGAGGCCTGGACGTCCCTCCACGCCTACTTCGCCGCCCTCATCGCGCACAAGCGCCGGATACCCGGGGACGACCTCTTCAGCGCCCTGATCCACGATGCGGGCGAGGGCGGCCTGGACGACGGCGAACTGCTGGCGATGGCGTTCCTGCTGCTCTTCGCCGGCTACGAGACGACCATGAACCTGCTGGCGTCCGCCTCGCTCCTGCTGCTCACCCACCCCCGGGAGCTGGCCGCCGCCCGGCAGGGCGGCCCCGGCGCCTGGGCCGCCGTGGCCGAGGAGGCCCTGCGGCACGCGAGTCCCCTGGAGGGGACGACGTGGCGGCGCACGACCGAGGAGGTCGACCTGGGCGAGGGCGTGGTCCTGCCGGCCGACGCCTCGGTCCTCGTGGTCCTCGCCGCCGCCAACCGCGATCCGGACGCCTTCGCCGAACCGGACGCGTTCCGGCCCGCCCGCTACGCCGCAGCCGGTGAAAGGGGCGGCGACGGGACGGGCGGCAAGGCCGGTGAAGGGGCCGGTGAAAGGGCCGCGCCCCACGCGGCCTTCGGCCACGGCCCGCACTTCTGCCTCGGCTCGCGGCTGGCCCGGCTGGAAGCGGAGGTCGCCCTTCCGATGCTGTTCGGCGAGGGCTCCCGGATGCCGGAGTTCTCCCTCGCGGCCGACCCCGCCCTGCTGCCCTACCGCCCCGGCCTCCTGGTCCGCGGCCCGCGGCACCTTCCCGTCCGCGCGACGCCGCCCGGCAGCACGCGAACCGGCTGATTCCGCCCACGGGTTGACGTGCGCGAGCGCCTGCCGGCCCACCGTCCGGGGTGGCGGGAGGGACGTTCTTCCCCTGCCCGTGCCCATGGGCTCTACAGTGGCCTGTGCCTTTGTGTGCTGCCAGGGAGGAAGTGCGTAGTGGTCGACACGGCCCGGGGTTGTGTGCTGTTACTGGACGGTACGCCTGACCGGCGACGAGGCGTCCTGCCGAATCCGACCGCACATGCCATTGCGGGCGCCAATCCCCGCCGCTTCCTCGCCGCGGACGCCGTCGACGTCGTGCAACTGCCCGCCGTGGAGGGTCCGCAGAGCGCCCTGGCCTACCTGCAGCACGCCGCGGCCGTGCCCGGCCCGCTCCTGGTCTGGGTGACCGGACGGCTGATGATCCCGGCCCGCCGCGGCGGCGAGCTCCACCTGGCCCTGCCCGGCAGCACCCCGGCCACCGTCCGCTACACCGGCCTGCCCTGGGCCTGGCTGCTGCGCACCCTGCAGGCCCACGCGGGCCCGGTGCTGGTGCTGGCCGACCTGGAGGCCGACCCGGCCGCCCTGCCGCACGTGGAGAGCGGCGCGCAGTCCGGGGAACTCTCGCAGGGCGTCCCGCTGTTCGGCGTCGTCCACCCCGTCCCTCCGGTCGCCGCGCGCGAGGCGGGCCCGTACACGCGGGCGCTCCTCGAAGCGCTGCAGACCGGCGACCACCGCGCCGGCGCCGTGCTCGACGCCTCCGCCCTGCACCAACGGGCCCTGCTCGGGGCGGGCCCGGGCGCGGAGACGCTCCCCCTGCAGTGGGGCGTGCCGGGACCGGTCCTGGCCAACGTCGCCGCGGGCAC
>NZ_JBAMDC010000649.1:0-2145 GCF_036961605.1 Streptomyces sp. KLMMK | reverse complement strand
ACCGATCGCGAGGTACGACGCGTCCTGCCGGAACGGCACCGTCTGGTAGAGCGATGCGGCCCCGGGCTCGGGGCGCGGCGCCCGCTCGGCCAGCGTGAGCCCCCGCACCCGCTCCACGACCTGCCGCAGGTGCTCCGGAGTCGTACCGCAGCAGCCGCCCACCAGCGAGAGCCCGTACTCCCGCACGAACGACTCGTGCGCGTCCGCCAGCTCGGCGGGCGACAGCGGGTAGTGCGCGCCGTTCTTCCCCAGCACCGGCAGACCCGCATTGGGCATGGCGGAGACGCGCGTACGGGCGTGCCGGGAGAGATAGCGCAGGTGCTCGCTCATCTCGTCCGGACCCGTGGCGCAGTTCAGGCCGATCATGTCGATGCCCAGCGGCTCCAGGGCCGTCAGGGCGGCCCCGATCTCCGAACCCAGCAGCATCGTGCCGGTCGTCTCCACCGTGACCTGCACCAGCAGCGGCAGATCCACCCCGGAGGCCGCCATGGCCCGCCGCGCGCCGATCACGGACGCCTTCGTCTGCAGCAGGTCCTGCGTCGTCTCCACCAGGATCGCGTCCGCACCGCCGGCCACCAGGCCCTCGACGTTCTGCTGGTACGCGTCCCGCAGCGCCACGTACGGGGCGTGGCCGAGCGTCGGCAGCTTCGTGCCCGGGCCGACCGAGCCCAATACCCAGCGGGCCCGCCCGTCCCCGGCCGCGAACTCGTCCGCGACCTCCCGCGCGATCCGGGCACCCGCCTCCGACAGCTCGAAGATCCGCTCGGGGATGTCGTACTCGCCCAGCGCCGCCAGGTTCGCGCCGAAGGTGTTGGTCTCCACGCAGTCCACGCCCACCGCGAAATAGGCCTCGTGGACGGAGCGGACGATGTCGGGGCGCGTGACGTTCAGGACCTCGTTGCAGCCCTCCAGCTGCTCGAAGTCCTCCATGCTGGGGTCCTGCTCCTGCAGCATCGTGCCCATCGCGCCGTCGGCCACCACGACCCGGGAGGCGAGCGCCTCCCGCAGCCCGGCGGCCCGGGTGGCGGCATCGGTCGCAGCCGCAGTCACGACGCGCTGCCCGCGGTCGACGGATCCGCCAGGTGCGGAGAGTGCGGCAGATGCGGCAGACGCGGCAGGTGCGGCAGACGCGGCAGGTGCGGGGCGATCTCCCGAGCGGCCTGCGCCCCGTAGGCGTCCTCGATACGGGCCAGCAGGTCGCTCCACGCCGGCTCGTACTCCTGCGTGCCGACGGACTCCAGCACCAGCGTGGCCAGTGCGCAGCCCAGCTGCGCGGCGCGCTCGTACGGCTGCTGCCACACGACGCCGGCGAGGAACCCGGCCCGGAAGGCGTCGCCGACGCCCGTCGGGTCCTTGATGTCACCGGTCGGGACGGCGGGAACGCGCAGCTCCGCGCCGCCCTCCTCCGTGATCACCACGCCGTTCTCCCCCAGCGTGGTCACCCAGGTGCCCACGCGCGCGAGGACCTCGGCCGCCGTCCAGCCGGTGCGCTCCTGCAGCAGCGCGGCCTCGTACTCGTTGGTGAACAGGAAGCGGGCACCGTCCACCAGCCGGCGGGTCTCCTCCGCGCCCAGCCGGGCGAGCTGCTGCGAGGGGTCGGCTGCGAAGGGCAGGCCCGTGGCCCGGCACTCGTCCGTGTGCCGGAGCATCGCGGCGGGGTCGTTGGGGGCGACGACGACCAGGTCGAGGCCGCCGACCCGCCGCGCCACCGGCGCCAGCTCGATCTCGCGGGCCTCGGCCATGGCCCCGGCGTAGAAGGTGGCGATCTGATTCTGGTCGGCGTCCGTGGTGCAGACGAAGCGGGCCGTGTGCAGGGACCCGCTGATGTGCACCGAGTCGGTGTCCGCCCCGTTGGCGCTCAGCCACTGCCCGTACTCGGCGAAGTCCGCGCCCGCCGCGCCCAGCAGCACCGGGCGCAGGCCGAGCCGGCCCATGCCGAAGGCGATGTTGGCGGCGACGCCGCCGCGCCGGATCTCCAGCGTGTCGGCGAGGAAGGACAGGGACACCTTGTCGAGCTGGTCGGGGATGAGCTGCTCGGTGAAGCGTCCGGGATAGACCATCAGGTGGTCGGTGGCTATCGAACCGGTCACGGCGATGCGCACGGGGTTCTCTCCCTGGGCTCGGGGCGAGGGGCGGTGGGTCCTG
>NZ_JBAMDC010000648.1:0-2147 GCF_036961605.1 Streptomyces sp. KLMMK | reverse complement strand
CTGCACCGCTTCACCTCCGTGCCGCCGCTGCTCGCCCTCGACCACGTCGACGTGCTCGTGCCGCGCACCCGTCGGCTGCGGGCGTCCGGTTTCGTACGGATCGTGCGGGCCCACGCCCTGCCGCACCCGCAGATGGTGACGGGGGTGCCCGTGGCGCCGGTCGCGCGCGCGGTCGCGGACACCGTCGCCCAGCTCACCGACGCCTCCACGGTGCGCCGGCTGCTGGCCGAGGCCGTGCGCGGCGGGCACTGCGAAGCGGCCGCCGTCGTCAAGGAGTTGACGCGGGCGCGGCTGCTGGCGCGGGCGCACGTGGTGGACGCCGTGGACACGCTGCTGGCCGAGGGCCGGGCCGTCGCCGAGGGCCGGCTCTACGACCTGGTGCGCGACCACCGGCTGCCCGCCCCGCTGTGGAACGTGGACCTGCAGCTGCCGGGCGGCCCGTGCCTGGGCCGGGTGGACGCGTTCTGGCCCGAGCACAGCGTGGCCGTGGAGATCGATTCGCGGACGCCGCGCCAGGACGACGACGCGGTGTGGTCGGCGCAGTTCCGCAAGCGGGAGCACCTGGAGCGGCTCGGGGTCATGGTCGTGCACATCACGCCGAAGAAGCTGCGCGAGACCCCCGAGCAGCAGGCCGCGGTGGTCCGTACCGCCCTGATGGCGTCGGCCGACCGCGACCCCGCCGCGTATCTGGTGGTGCTGCCCCGGTGACGCCCGGCTCAGCGCCGGGAGAGCAGCAGCTCGGTGTTGCGGTCGGCGGGCGCGCCGGCCAGGGAGATGTCCGATCCGGGGGCGTTGAAGGCCAGTTCCCGGTAGAGGGAGGCGAGTCCGGTCTGGGAGAGGTCGCCGGGGTCGGTGCGGTAGGGGGCGGCGGATTCGACGAGCGTGGTGAACAGCGAGACCGTGCCGTCGTGGTTGTCCGCGACCTCGATGACGCGGGCCAGCTGCGGGTAGTCGACGTGCGAGGCGGTGGAGATCTCCCAGAAGGTGCCGCGGGGACGGATCCGGTTGCGGTGGCTGTGGCCGTTGATCCAGGCGAGGACGTTGCTGTGGTCCTTCAGGACGGCGATCAGCTCGTTGCCGTCGTGGCGGTCCTCGCCGGGGTGGGTGGGGTCGGGGGTGAGGTTGTCCATGCTCCAGCTGGGGTGGTGGCTGAAGACGAGCGCGTACTTGTCCGCGTAGCGCTTCAAGGTGCGCTCCAGCCAGCGCAGTTGGCCGGTGCCGAGCGAACCCTGGTAGTGGCCTCCGGGGTCGGTGGTGTCGAGGCTGATGCCGATGACCTTGTCGGAGATCTTGAAGGAGTAGTAGAGGTCGCCCGAGTCGAGGTTGTCGCGGGTGTAGCCGTGGCCGACGGGGCCGCGGCCCTTGTAGCGGGGGTCGAGGTGCGCGGCCACGTACTGCCGGGAGGTCAGCGGCACGCGGCGGGGGTCGGCGGTGACGGTGCGCATCTCCTTGCGGTGCGCCTTCAGCAGGGCCTCGATCCGCTTGCCCTTGGGGTCGACGCCCTTGGACTCGCCCTCCATCAGCCACTTGGCCTCGGCTGCGGAGACGGTCTGGAGCTTCTTGCTGCCGGTCGCGGCCTCGGCGATGAAGGTGCCCGCGGCCGGGTAGCAGCCGCCGGAGAGGCCGTCGTGGTTGCCGTAGGTGGAGTACCAGGGGATGTTCAGGCCCGGGCTGTTGACCTGGCGGGTGGCGGCGCCGAGGTAGCCGGGGATGCGCGGGAAGCCGGCCTGCTTGTCCTGGTCGCGCAGGGCGCTCTCGGGCTGCCAGAAGAGCTTCAGCCCGCTGTTCTGGACGCCCTCGTAGTGGCGCGGGTCACCGGTGTTGGGGTTCATGCGGCCGCCGCTCATGGCGGTGAGGAACCACTCGACCTCGATCCGCGCGTTCTCGTCGCCGTTGTCGCCGGTGGTGATGACGAAGGACAGCGGCGCACCGGTCGCGGGCCCGTGCCGGAGCTTGTTGACGCGCTCGATCAGCGACACCACGCCGGGCAGGGTCAGCGCCTCGTGCGGACGCCACGCGCCGGGCTCGCCGGCCCGGAAGAACTCGTAGCGCAGCGGATGCTGCACATCCGTCAGGTGCAGGTCGGTGAACTGCACGAAGGAGGCCAGCGTCGTACGCCGGTCCTCGCGGCCGCGCTGCGCCCCGGC
>NZ_JBAMDC010000647.1:0-2168 GCF_036961605.1 Streptomyces sp. KLMMK | reverse complement strand
CTCCTGCTGCTGATGACCGTACGGCTGCCGTGGTCCGGTGACCTCGGTATGCACGCCGCCGTCCTCGAACGGCTGCGCGCCGACCTCCTCCACCCCGGCAACCCCCTGGTCGACGCCCCGACCCCGAGCCCCTACTACTCGCCGTGGACCGTGCTGCTCGCCCTGACCGGATCGGCCACCGGCTGGGGCACCTTCACCGTGCTGCGCCTGGGAGCGCTCGCCGCACTCGTCCTCCTCGGCACGGGCGTCCACGCCTTCGTGCGGACGTTCACGCGCAGCAGGACGGCGGTGCCGCTGGCGGTGCTGTGCCTGCTCCTGCTGTACGGAGTGAGGCTTTTCGCGTGGAGCGGCGTCCTCGGGCTCACCTCGATTTCGCTCACTCTCGCCTATCCGAGCACGTTCGCCTTCGGCATGGCCTTCCATCTGTGGGCGCTGCTGCGGCGCGCCCCGGCCGCCGGGTGGGGGACGGCGGCCTTCCTGGGTCTCGGGCTGCTGCTCGCCGGGATCCTGCTCACCCATCAGTTCACGGGCGCCGTCGCGGTGCTCGGGGCCGCCGCGGTGCTGCTCGGCGCGCGGCCGTGGCCCGGGCGGGCGGTGTGGGTGCGCGTGGCCGCCGCGTGCGCCCTGGCCGCGGCGGTGCTCGCCTGCTGGCCGTACTACGCGTTCTTCTCCCTGCTCGGGACAGGCGGCCTGGACGACATCCACCGGCCGCTCTACGACCACCTCGCGACGAAGTTCTCCCTGGCCGGTCTCGGTGCGGCCGCGCTCGTGCTGCGGGCCCGGCGCGACCGCCGCGACCCGCTGGTGATCTTCTTCGTGCTGGGGCTCGCCGTGTTCGCGGCCGGCGGCCTGAGCGGCCATCAGGCGTGGGGCAGGATCCTGCCCGCCGTCCTCGTGCCCGCGCAGCTCGCCCTCGCCCTGGAGGCGGCCACCGGCGGCCGCCGCGCACGCGTGGTGCTCGTTCCGTTGACGGCCGTCGCCCTGCTGGCGGGCGCGTGGACGCAAGCGGGGGTGCTCACCTACGTCCTGCGCCCCCAGGCCCTTCCGCCCGTCCTGCGCCACCTCCACACCGTCGCGCTCTGGCCGCGGTTCACCTGGGCTGCGCGCGAGGTGCCCGCGCGGCAGACGGTGATGACCGACAACTACTACGCGCTGCGGATGCTGCCCGCCTACGGGCCGTACACCGTCGCCCCCGCCTATCCCGACGTCTTCCTCCCCGACGCGGCACGCCGCCGCGCCGCGACCCGCCGCTACTTCGCCCCGGCCGCCTCCCGGGCCGAGCGGCTCGGCATCCTCAAGGAGTACCGCGTGCGCTGGGTCCTGCAGAAGAACGGCGGGCCGGGCCTGGACCGGGGCGATCCGGCCCTGCGCCGGACCGTCCGGGGCCCGGCCGGCTTCCTCCTCGCCGAGGTCGCGCCGTGAGCGCCGTGAGCGCCGTGAGCGCCGCGGGGGCCGAGGGGGCCGCGAGCCGTCCCGACGCCCTCGGGCGGTGGCTGCGCGGCCGGGCCCCGTGGCCGGTGCTGCTCGCGGCCCTGCTGGTGCTCGCCCTGGACGTCGTGCGCGTGGTGCAGGGACCGCGGATGCCCGGGATGGACAACGCGGTGGTCGTACGGGCGGCGCGGGCGCTGCTCGACGGCGGCTCGCCGTACGCGGACAAACGGTTCCTCTATCTGCCGGGCGCGGTGTTCGCCGCGGTCCCCGAGACCGTGTTCGGCAACGAAGCGCTGGCCAGGGCGGTGCCCGTCGTCACCGCGCTGCTCGTCCTCGCCGGGGTCGTACTGGCCCTGCGGATCTTCGGGGTGCGGGCCGACAGCCGGCTCGCGGCGGGCGTCGTCGCGGCGCTCGGCGTCTTCGAGCCCTTCCACGGCGTCGTCTACCTCGGCAACTGGACGGCCCTGTCGGCCGTCGCCTTCCCCGCCGCCCTGCTGCTCGCCCGCCACGGGCGCTGGTGCGCGGCCGGGGCGGTCGTGGGGGCGGCCATGGCGCTGAAGCCGATGCTCGTGCCGCTGCTGCTGCTGTTCGTGCTCGCCCGGCGGTGGCGGGCGCTGGCCTGGGCCGTGGGCGTCCCCGCGGCCGTGTCGCTGGCGGCGGCCCTGGCCATGCCGCGGCCCGGGCTGTTCTTCACCCGGACGCTGCCGTTCCTGCTGCGCGGGCAGGACGCGTACGCC
>NZ_JBAMDC010000646.1:0-2189 GCF_036961605.1 Streptomyces sp. KLMMK | reverse complement strand
CCGCGGGCTCCGGGGCGACGGTCGAGGCGAGGGTGCGGGCCCGGCACCGGGGCGCGCTGCAGCTCCGCGGCGTGCTCTACGGCCTGGACGCCCCCGGCGACCGGAATCCGGACGTGGTGCGCAGCTCACCGGTCCGGATGGTCCGCATCCACTGACGGCGCGGCCGGTCAGGCGTTGAGGTAGGCGAGAACGGCGAGGACGCGGCGGTTGCTGTCGCTGTCCTGCGGCAGCATGAGCTTGGCGAAGATGTTGGAGATGTGCTTGGCCGCCGCGCCCTCGCTGATGGTCAGGCGCTGCGCGATGGCCATGTTGGAGCAGCCCTCGGCCATGAGCTCCAGGACGTGCCGCTCGCGCGCCGTGAGGGCGCCGAGGGGCTCGTCCCGCGCGTGGCTGACCATCAGCTGGGCGACCACCGCGGGGTCCATGGCGGTGCCGCCGGCCGCCACCCGGCTGATGGCGTCGATGAACTGGTCGTTGTCGAAGATGCTGTCCTTCAGCAGATAGCCGATGCCGCCGGTGCCGTCGGCCAGCAGCTCCCTGGCGTACATCTGCTCGACGTTCTGGGAGAGCACGAGGATCGGCAGCCCCGGGATGTCGCGGCGGGCCTGCAGCGCGGCCTGGAGGCCCTCGGTGGTGAACGTCGGGGGCAGCCGCACGTCCACGATCGCGATGTCGGGCCGGTGCTCGGCGAGGGCCGCGGACAGGTCCCGGCCGTTGTCCACGGCGGCCACGACCTCGAAGTCGTAGGCCTCCAGGAGCTGGATGAGCCCCTGCCTCAGGAGGAAGAGGTCTTCGGCGAGGACAACGCGCACGGTATCTCCATTTTCGTCACGGTGGGACCGCCCACGGGGCTGCTGATGTCCAGGGTTCCGTCGAAGGTCGCCAGGCGGCGGCGGATGCCGTGCAGCCCGGTGCCCCCGCCGGCGTCGGCGCCGCCGCGGCCGTCGTCGGCGACGCGGGCGTGCAGCACGTCCCCCTCGTGCCGGAGCACGATCTCGACGCGGTCCGCCCCGGAGTGCTTGAGGGCGTTGG
Organism: Streptomyces sp. KLMMK; assembly: GCF_036961605.1. Taxonomy (NCBI): domain Bacteria; kingdom Bacillati; phylum Actinomycetota; class Actinomycetes; order Kitasatosporales; family Streptomycetaceae; genus Streptomyces; species Streptomyces sp. KLMMK. Next base: position 1,157 of record NZ_JBAMDC010000646.1, on the reverse strand, counting down.
TCAGCAGCTCCGACACGGAGAAGTACACGGCGGACTCCACCGGCGCCGGCAGCGGGCCGGGGACGTCCGCTTCCACCACGACGTCGAGCGGGCTGTCGATGCCCAGGGCGCGCACGGCGTCGGCGAGGCCGCGCTCGGCGAGCACGGGCGGGTGGATGCCGCGGACGAGGTCGCGCAGCTCCCTGAGTGCGAGGACGGAGGACTCGCGCGCCTCGCGCAGCAGCCGCCGCGCCTCCTCCGGCTTGCGGTCCATGGTCCGCTCGACCGCCCCGAGGGTGAAGCCGAGGCCCACGAGCCTGGCCTGGGCGCCGTCGTGGAGGTCCCGTTCGATGCGGCGGAGCTCGGCCGCCTGCGCGTCCAGCGCGGTGCTCCGGGTCTCGGCCAGGTGCCGCACACGGGAGGCGAGCACGGTGCGCTCGGCCGGGCCGAGGAGGAAGCGGGTGAAGTAGGCGTGCGCCTTGAGGGCCGGCCGGCTCACCCACAGCCAGGCGAACAGCAGGCCGCCCGCGGCCGCCAGGGCCAGGAGGGCGCTCGGCCAGCTGTCGACGGTGATGAAGCAGTACCACCGGCCGCTGCCGTTCGCGTCGAGGATGGGCTGCCAGAGGCCGGCGCCCACCGCGAGCCCTTCGAGGGCGTAGTACAGGACGGCGGCCGGCACGAGGCCGATCATCCCGGCCGCGGTGTTGAGCAGCAGCCACAGCAGGTCGCGCCAGGTGGCGGGGTCCATGAGGATCCACTTGCAGCGCCGCATCCACCCGACGATGTCCTTCTCGAACTCCGGGGGTTCGGGGTGGTAGGGGACGGCGACCGGGACGCCCACCCGGCCGGCGGCGCGGCGGTTGAGGTTGCACAGCCACCGGACGCCCTTGGTGACGATCGGCAGCGCGACGGCGCCGATGCCGATGACGAAGAGGATCACGAAGTAGGCAGTGACGAGGAAGAGGGACAAGGCCACCATCGATCCGGCCGCGATCGCCGCTCCGACCGCCATGTCGGCGCCCGCGCGGCGGGCCCGGGCGCGCCATGCGCCGAGAGCGTCGGTCAAGGTCCCGGTCGTCCTCATCAGGATAGGTGGTCTTGGTGTCCGCATGCTAAGGGAAGCCGGCTCGCGTCCACAATGCGCCTATGTGGGCCGCTTGTTGGAGACGGGTCCTCCC
>NZ_JBAMDC010000645.1:0-2195 GCF_036961605.1 Streptomyces sp. KLMMK | reverse complement strand
GCCGTCGCCGTGCTGGCCCTGAGCTTCCCGCTCCACCCGCCGGGCAAGCCGGAGAAGTCCCGCGCGGACGAGCTGACCGGCGCCGGCCTGCCCACCCTCGTCGTCCAGGGCGCCAAGGACCCGTTCGGCCGCCCCGAGGAGTTCCCCTCCGGCACCCGCCTGGTGCCCGTGCCGCACGGGGACCACGGCTTCGCCGTGCCGAAGAAGGCGGACGTCGGGCAGGAGGAGGCCCTGGCCGGCCTCACGGAGGCCGTGGCCGGCTGGCTGGACGGCGTCGCCGCCGACGGCTGAAGCCGCCGGCGCGGCAGCCGGATCCGCCGCGCCCCGCAGTGAAGCCGGAGCTCCGCAGTGCAGCCGGAGTCCCGCAATGAAGCCGAGCCCCGCGACGAATCCGAGCCCCGCGATGAATCCACCGTCCTCCGGAATTCCGCATTCCGAAAGAGCCGTTGAATTCCGGAGGATTCCGGGAATGCCCCGCGCCCGGGCGATGTTGTGCCAGTCGTCATCAGCTACTGGACCGGTGGCTACTGGCCGACCGAGGAATGGGAGCTCGCCGCATGGGTTCGACCGCCTGCCTGTCCCGCCCGCAGACCGCTGACCTGGGGTGGGCGGCACTGCATGTGGCGCAGCCCGCCCCGGCTGGAGCGGCGGACGGGCGGGATCGTCGTCTATTCTCCGATTCGAGCGGGTCCGCATCCGGTCCTGCCGTCGTGTTGGAGGAGGTGGGTCCGGTCACTGGGACCGACGAGGGGACCGAAGACACCGGGGCCACGGGCATGAAGAGCGCCACCGAGAACGCCGCCGCCACGGGTGGCGCCGCCGGCGCGGAGACCGCCGCCGAGCGCAACGCCCGGTTCGAGCGCGACGCCCTCACCTTCCTCGACCAGATGTACTCCGCGGCCCTGCGCATGACGCGCAACCCGGCGGACGCGGAGGACCTGGTGCAGGAGACCTACGCCAAGGCGTACGCGTCCTTCCACCAGTTCCGCGACGGCACGAACCTCAAGGCGTGGCTGTACCGCATCCTGACCAACACCTTCATCAACTCCTACCGCAAGAAGCAGCGCGAGCCGCTGCGCAGCGCGTCGGAGGAGATCGAGGACTGGCAGCTGGCCCGTGCCGAGTCGCACATGTCGACCGGCCTGCGCTCCGCCGAGTCCCAGGCGCTGGACCACCTTCCGGACTCCGATGTCAAGGAGGCCCTCCAGGCCATCCCCGAGGAATTCCGGATAGCGGTCTACCTCGCGGACGTCGAGGGCTTTGCGTACAAGGAGATCGCGGACATCATGGGTACGCCCATCGGCACGGTCATGTCCCGGCTCCACCGGGGCCGCCGCCAGCTGCGCGGAATGCTGGAGGACTACGCCCGTGAGCGGGGTCTCGTCCCGGCCGGGGCGGCCCCCGCGCCGAACGGCTCCGACGAGTCGCACAACCGGAAAGGCTCGGACTCATGAGCTGCGGAGACCCGCACGAGACGGACTGCTCCGAGGTCCTCGACCACCTCTACGAGTTCCTCGACCACGAGATGCCCGACGGGGACTGCGCCAAGTTCGAGGTGCACATCGACGAGTGCTCCCCGTGCCTGGAGAAATACGGCCTGGAACAGGCGGTGAAGAAGCTGGTCAAGCGCTGCTGCGGGCATGACGACGTGCCCGCCGACCTGCGCTCGAAGGTGATGGGCCGGATCGAGCTCATCCGCGCCGGGCAGTCCGTGCCCGACCAGGACGTCGTGGCCGAGGCCAGGGCGGCGGAGGCCGCCGCCCGGACGCAGGGCGCCCGGAGCGATCGCGGCGTCCGCAGCGCGTCGGGCGGCTCCGCCGGTGCGGGCCCCCTGGGCGCCACCGCACAGGAGTAGACGCGGGCGCGGTGCCCGTACCGCGCGGTCCGCGTCCGTTCGCGTAGTTCCTCCGCATCCCTCTGCGTAGCCCTTCCGGGCCTGATGCGGCCTGGGCCCGGCATGCCGCCCGGCGGGGATTATCACCCGAAGGTGTGCATCTGGTCGGTTCGCGTGGGGCAATCCCCGAATGCGCCGTTCCCCGGCCGTGCCGGACCCTATTCTCCCCTTCCTGACGGCAAGCATGTCGGCACCTCACGGGACGGGAGGACGCACCATGGGGGCACTTCCGGCGGCGGCGCGCGCCTGTGTCCTGTGCGCCGCCCTCGCCGCCGCCCTGTGCGCCGCCCCCGCCCTGCGG